>DUPK01000056.1 GCA_012838345.1 Clostridiales bacterium
TACAACAACCGCCGCAGCAAGGCAAAGCTGAAGGGCCTGCCGCCTGCTCTTCACAGGCAACAAGCCCTCTCGGTTGCTTGACTTTTTCTCTTTTACATTTTGTCTAACTTTTTGGGGTCACTTCACCGCCCCGTTTCTGTTTTATGCCGTTTCTATGCAGTTTGCCGCGTGGAGATTCAGCATATCCACGGCCATCTCGCGCATTTTGTATTTGAGTATCTTGCCCGCGGCGTTCATCGGGAAGCTGTCGACAAAGACGACGTAGCGCGGTGTTTTGTGCTTTGCCATGTGGTTTTTAACATAGTCCTTAATCTCGTCCTCGGTGATTGTGACGCCTGCCTTCGGTATAATCCAGGCCATGATTTCCTCGCCGTACTGCTTGTCGGGCACGCCGACGACCTGTACGTCCGAGACCTTCGGGTGGGTGTAGAGGAAATCCTCAATCTCCTTGGGATAGATGTTCTCTCCGCCGCGGATTATCATGTCCTTGATGCGGCCGGTTATCTTGAAGTTGCCGTTTTCGTCGCGGCGCGCAAGGTCGCCCGTGTGGAGCCAGCCGTCCTTGTCGATTGCCGCAGCGGTCGCGGCGGGCATTTTGTAATAGCCTTTCATTATATTGTAGCCGCGCACGACGAACTCGCCGTCGACGTTGTCGGGCAGGTCCTCTCCGGTCTCGGGGTCGACTATCTTGCACTCGACGCCCGGCAGGGCGCGGCCAACTGTGTTGACCCGCACCTCAATTGGGTCGTCAACGCGGCTCTGTGTGCAGCCGGGGGACGCCTCGGTCTGGCCGTAAACAATGGTAATCTGCGTCATGTTCATCTTTTCGATAACTTCCTGCATGACCTTTATCGGGCAGGGGCTGCCGGCCATGATGCCGGTTCGCACATGCGAAAAGTCCGTCTTGGCGAAATCCTCGTGCTCGAGCATCGCTATGAACATTGTCGGCACGCCGTGGAAGCAGGTTATCTTCTCGCGGGTGATGCACTCAAGCGAGAGTTTTGGCGAGAAGGCGGGTATCGGGCACATTGTAACCCCGTGGGTGACCGCCGCGGTCATCGCAAGCACCATGCCGAAGCAGTGGAACATCGGGACGTGAATCATTATGCGGTCGGCGGTAGAGAGGTCCATGCAGTCGCCTATGGTCTTGCCATTGTTTACGACATTGTAATGCGTGAGCATGACGCCCTTCGGAAAGCCCGTGGTGCCTGAGGTGTACTGCATGTTGCATACATCGTGCTTATCGAGCATCATCGCGCGCTGGTGCACCGCTTCAACCGGTACTTTTTCCGCAAGCGCAATTGCCTCGTCCCAGGTCATGCAGCCCTTCTGGCGGGAATCTACCGTGATAATGTTCCTGAGAAAGGGCAGGCGCGCGCTGTGAATAGGCCTTCCCGGTTCTGTGTGCTCAAGCTCGGGGATAAGCTCGCGGATAATGCCGACGTAGTCTGAGTCTTTATAGCCGTCAATCATCACGAGCGTGTGGGTGTCGGACTGGCGCAGCAGGTATTCAGCCTCGTGGATTTTATACGCCGTATTGACCGTGACGAGCACGGCACCTATCTTGGTGGCCGCCCAGAAGGTGATGTACCACTGCGGCACGTTGGTCGCCCATATAGCGACCTTGTCTCCCGGCCGGACGCCGAGAGCTATAAGCGAGCGGGCGAAGGTGTCGACGTCGTCCCTGAACTCTGAATATGTGCGGGTGTAGTCGAGCGTGGTGTAGCGGAAGGCGTACTGGTCCGGAAACTCCTCGACTACGCGGTCCAGGACCTGTGGGAAAGTTAGGTCGATGAGCTTATCCTTTTCCCAGATATACTTGCCCGTGCCGGCCGCGTTGTCGAAAAGGCGCGTTCTGACCTTACCCTTTTTCGTGTAGCGCTCCATGAAGTTGGCAAAGTGGGGAAACACTATGCCGGGGTCCGTAAGGTCGGGGGCATAGCGCTTTAGCCACTCGAGCGAGAGATAGCCCTCGTAGTTAATAGAGCTTAATGCGAGCATAATCTCATCAATCGGCAGGTCGCCCTCTCCCATCATGCGGTAGAAGACCTTGCCGTTTTCCATCACGGAGTCCTTAAAATGCGTGAACTTAATGAAAGCGCCCAGGTTCTGCACCGTTTTCTCGGGTGCCTCGCCGGCAAAGCGGAAGGGGTGGTGTACGTCCCAGAGCGCGCCGACATGGTCGCTCTGAGCCCTCGCCAGAAGCCCTGCTAATCTCGCTGTATCGCAGTAGGCGCCGTTTGTCTCCAGAAGCAGGGTCACTCCTTTTTCCTCGGCGTAGGGAATCAGGCGCTGTAGCTGCGCGAGAACATATTCGTCGTCCACCTCGGGACCGGGCGCTGCGGTGTAGTCGCCTAGTATGCGTATGTACAAGGAGCCGAGCTTTGAGGCAAGGTCAATGTACTCTTTAAGCTCCTTTAGGCTTTCCTCGGTCTTCTTTTTGTCGGCAATACAGCAGCCGGAGGAGAGGCAGGGTATCTCGAGCTTCAGTTTTTTTAGGAGCCTGAGCGTTTCGGGCAGCCCCTCTTCGGAAAAGGGTTTGGCGTGTACGCTGAAGATGTTGTCGCCGAGGCCGCGCATCTCAATCCCGTCAAAGCCGAAATCCTTCGCTACGGAATAGATGTCGGACCAGCTAAAGTCAGGGCATCCGAGAGTGGAAAATGAGAGCTTCATGTCTATAACCATTCCTTTCACAAGCTTATATGATAAAGACCAAAACGGCCATGCTCTTTTGATTTTGGGCTGCCAGGTGGGGAAAGTCGCCTTTGCTTTAGGTTTTTCGCATAAAAACAAAAGCTTTCGTCTTTTGCCTATAGCAAGAGACGAAAGCCTATACTTCCGCGGTACCACTCTAATTGGCGCGTATGCGCCCACTCTGCGGCATCTGACAATGCCCTCCCATGATAACGGCGGGAAACCCGTCCAAGCCTACTTGCGAAAGCTTTCAGCCGGCCGCTCCGGAGTGAGTTCGGTCTTGCTTCTTCTGCCGTTTCGCACCAGACAACGGCTCTCTGAAAGAAGTGTGGCAATCCGTTTTCTCCATCACTGCGTTTGAAAATATATTGTGAGTAGTTTAGCAAACGGAGTAATTTTTGTCAAGAATATTTTTCTGCCGATTTATACTGTTAAATTGACACAAAGGACAATTGAAAAAGGTTCCTGCGGCCTAAAAAGGCCGATGTATGAAAAAGGCATGGCTGGCGCGGTTGATAAGGCCAAAAAGGTCAATCTAATAGCTCTTGTTTACCCCTGGTTTTCGTAATTTGGGTGTAAAGTACTTTAACTTACCATTATATATCCTTCGGTGGTTACGGCGGCCCTTTTGCGTTCCGCAAGGAAGGCCTCTATGCCGGCCTCGTCATCATCTAGATTTACAAAGCCGGAATAGCTCCCGCCCTCTATTGTGAGGTCAACCTGCGAATTGTCAATCGTGATTGAGGTGTCGCCTGTAAAGGTTCCATCCTTAACAGTCATTTTCCCGCCCGATTTTACGAAAATCGCACTCGCTCCGCTGTCCTCGGGGGCCGATACGTCGATTTTTATGCCGTTAACGACGATTGTGCCCGAGTCTTTGCACATTAGGGCGGCTCCGTCCGCGGAGGCGGTAAAAGAAATCTCCCCCTCGCCCTTGGAGTCAATGACGGTGAGCATGCCCTCCGTACAGGAAAACAGGGCGCCGCCCGATTTCGTCACGGAAGCGGTGAGTTTTCGCCCGTTTAAATCAAGGGTGTAGGCATCGTCCTCGTCCAAAATCAAAGCCGTATCCTCGGGGAGCGTGATGTCGTCCGTGAGCTTAATCGTCTTTGCGACTATAATGCAGGACTCTCCGAAGAGCTCCTTTGCGTCCAGTAAAAAGCCGGTCAGGGGAGCTTCGGTGCTCAAAGGCGCCGGCGCGGATTTGGTGACGAGCTCTTCCTCTTTCGGGCCGCAGGCGGTAAGGCTCAATATAAGGCAAACGGCCGCTAAAAGCCCTGATATTTTCTTTTTAATCATAACAGCTCCTAGAAATCAAAGTTTTTCGCTTTATATTACTTTATTCTTACCTCAGCCTCGTGTTCTTGAGGCTCTTTACTGCAAACTGCGCCGAGAGCCCGGTAAAAGCGCCGGTAATGATGGCCGCTATGATGAGCCAGGGCAGGTACCAAAAGAGAGCAAGGGAGTCCATGACAAGCGCGGCCACGGCGATTTGAGCCGCGTTGTGCGCTATGGCCGACAGCACGCCCACAGCCCATATCTGCTTTTCTCTTAGAAAAGAGCTAGTTAAACAGACCGAGGCAAAGCTCAATAGCCCTCCGGCCGCACTATAGAGGAAAATCATCGAGTTTCCGGCGAAAATGCTGCCGAGCATAATCCGCAGCGCGAGTATTATCCCGGCGTCCCTTTTTGAAAGGATATATACCGCTATAAGCGTTACTATATTTGAAAGCCCGAGCTTTACGCCCGGAACGGCGATTATAACCGGTATCTGGGCCTCGAGCATGAAAATCGTAAGCGCTATCGCGGTAAGGGCGGCAATTGTGGCAATACGTTTTATACTCATGAGCGACCACCCGTAACCGCGTCTATGCCGCTGTCTTTCACAATCCTTATCTCAACCCTGTTGGGCAGGCAGATAATGGGCTGAATCCCGTTTCTGATAACTCCCTGGCGGACGCAGAGCTGGTCCGGGCAGTCGGCGCTCAGCATTGAAATCTCGCCCTCGCCGACGAGCACGGTGTTGTGCGGAAGCTCTATCGTATACTCCTCGGTCACCTTGCTAAGGTCAAGCGTGTACATGAGCCTTCCGTCGACGTAAATCTCAGCTGTAAGCTCGTCCTGCTCTATGTTTGCGGCTATAAGTATCCATACGGCGGAGACGGCGAGGAGACCCAGGAAAATGATTATCAGCGCCCTGTTTGATATTTTACGCATTTGTCTCCTCCGTTTCTCGTCACATACAAAAGGGAGTAGCTCTCCCCGCTCTTCTTAAAGCTGTCGCGCAGCCCTTCAGTCACAAGCATGCGTCCGTCGTCGGTGATTAGAACAGCCTCAAAACCGCCGTAATCGCGCCAGTATTCGATGGCCTTGTCTTCGCCGAGGACAAAGAGCGCGGTGGAGAGGGCGTCCGCCGTCATACCGTTATCGCATACTATGGTCACAGAGATAAGCCCGCCCTCGGCGGGGTAGCCCGTTTTGGGGTCTAAGATGTGGTGATAGACCTTCCCGTCCTGCTCAAAATAGCGCTCATAGCCGCCGGAGGTGACAGCGGCCATATCGGAAAGTTCGAAAACACCCGCCGTTTCAGCGGCGCTTACAGGGTCCCGAAGCGCTACCCGCCATTTCAAGCCGTCGGGCTTTGAGCCTATGGCCTGAACGTTTCCGCCGAGTGAGAGTATGGCGGAGCTGATTCCGCGGCCTTTTAGCATTTCGGACAGCTCCTGAGAGGCGTAGCCCTTGGCTATTGCGCCTAGAGTAATGGACATGCCTTGCGCAAGCCTTACCGAGGAGCCTTCAAGCCCAATCTTCCCGTAGTCCACATATTGCAGCGCGGCCTCAATCTCCTCAGCGGCCGGCACATGCGCGCCCTCCGTACCGAAGCCCCAGAGATTGACAAGCGGGAGCACCGAGACGTCAAAGGCCCCGCCGCTGCGGCGAGATACTTCCAGCGCGGCTTCAAGCTGCTTTATCACCTCGTCCGAGATGGGTACAAAGCTGCCCGCCGATTTATTTATTTTCGATATTTCGCTGTCCTCTTTGGTGGCAGAGAGCAGCTCGTCGAGAAAATACAGCTTCTCCGCGGCCTCGTCCAGAGCCGCCTGCGCCCCTTCGCCGTAAGCCTCCAGGTAAATCACGGTGTCCATGGCAAAGACGGTTACCTTTGATTTTTCGGGCTTTGCCGAGCAGGAAGCAAGTGCAAGCAGAAGAAGCGCCACGGCCTGAACGATGATTAAGCGTCTTTTCATCCTGGTTTTCCTTATGATGCAAATATTATTCTGGTATGAGCATATTAACAAATTGTATACTTAAAGTAAATAAGCTGCAAATTCTTTACTTCTTTTTGCGCATTTTCCTGTTCATTTTGGGAAAGCTGTGTTATTATAAAGCTGATTGATATAACATACTTTGGCCGATTCAATAAGGTGAAAAGGGAGGAAACCTAAGGATGTCTTTGTTTAAAAAATGCAGCGATTTTACCGCGGCAGAAGAAGCTATAAAAGCAGGCATTTACCCGTATTTCCACGAGCTTGAGTCCAAGCAGGATATTGAGGTTATAATGGAGGGCAAGCGCCGCATCATGCTTGGCTCCAACAATTACCTCGGCCTTACGGTGCACCCTGAGGTAATGGAGGCCGCAATCAAGGCCATCGAAAAATACGGGACAGGCTGTTCTGGCTCAAGATTTTTAAACGGCACCTTGGATTTGCACAACGAACTTGAAGTGGAGCTTGCGGATTTTCTGGGCATGGAAGCCGTCACGACCTTTTCAACCGGCTTTCAGTCCAATCTCGGCATTATTAGCGCCATAGCCGGGCGCCATGAATACATACTCTGCGACCGAGAAAACCATGCGAGCATTTACGACGGCTGCCGCCTCAGCTATGCCGAGACCATACGCTACCGCCACAACGATATGGACGACCTTGAGAGCAAGCTTAAAAAGCTCCCGCTCGAGGCCGGAAAGCTCATTATTACGGACGGCGTGTTCAGCATGAGCGGAGATATTGCAAAGCTCCCGGAAATCGTGGAGCTTGCCGAGAAGTACAACGCCGCAACTATGGTGGACGACGCCCACGGGCTCGGCGTCATAGGCGAGGGCGGCCGGGGAACCGCAAGCCACTTCGGGCTTACAGACAAGGTTGACATAATCATGGGCACCTTCAGCAAGTCCCTCGCGAGCCTCGGCGGCTTCATGGCGGCGAAGAAATACATAGTCGATTATGTCCGCCACAATTCAAGGCCATTTATTTTCTCGGCTTCCATAACGCCTGCAGGCTGCGCCGCGGCCCTTGCAGCGCTGCGCATTATAAAGAGGGAGCCCGAGCGCGTTGCGCGCCTGACTCACCTTTCAAAGTACCTGCGCGAAAAGCTCATGGAAAACGGCATAGCCGTGCGCGAGTCCGGCTATTCAACCCCCATTATACCATTTTACACATACGAGCATACCAGAACGCTCGTCGCCGCCAAAATGCTCTTTGAGGAAGGCGTCTATGTAAACCCCGTGCTGCCGCCGGCGACTGCGCCGACGGAGTGCCTGCTTCGCACGAGCCTGATGGCGACGCACACCGAGGAAATCCTCGACGAGGCCGTTGAAATAATAGCGAGAGTAACAAAACAGCTTCCTTAGGAGGAAAAATGAGCGGTACGGTTGTGATAACGGGTGCCTCGGGGGGCATAGGAAGGGCAACGGCGGAGCTTTTTGCGAGCAGGGGCCACACTGTTTATGGTTTGTCCCGCAGGGCAGGCGACTTGGAAAGCGTTCGCTACATAAGTACCGATGTGACGGACGAAGATTCGGTAAAATCCGCTTTTGAGCGTATAAGAAGCGAGGTCGGGAGGATAGACCTGCTCATAAACAACGCGGGCTTCGGCATATCGGGAGCGACCGAGTTTACATCGCTTGAGGACGCAAAGCGGCTCTTTGATGTAAACTTCTTCGGCGGCTTTCTCTGCTCAAAATACGCAATCCCCCTCATGCGCGAAAGGGGCGGGCGCATAATCAACATAAGCTCAGCCGCCGCAATCTTTTCGATACCCTTCCAGTCCTTCTACTGCGCCTCGAAGGCTGCCGTAAACTCACTTTCGATGGCGCTTTCTAACGAGATTAAGGATTTTAATATATCCGTTACGGCGCTGATGCCGGGTGACGTGAAAACAGGTTTTACCTCGGCGCGGGTAAAGAGCAGCGAGGGCGAGGAGATTTATAGGGGCGCGATTGAAAAATCCGTCGCCACGATGGAAAAGGACGAAATAAACGGCATGACGCCCGAATATATCGCCGGGCAGATATACAAAATAGCCTCAAAGCCGAAGGTAAAGCCGCTATATGCATTAGGAGCGCAGTACAAGCTGTTTGCCGCGCTTTCGAAGCTTTTGCCCAGCGGCTTTGTAAACGCCGTTGTCGGCAAGATGTACGTAAAAAAATAGGCAAAGCTGCCTGACAGGGCAAACAGTCATATTGTGCTGACGTAATGATAGATATTTAGGGCGGCCGCATAAACTATGACATGGAGTGTGACGGCAACGAAAACTCCCTTTAGTGAGAGTATTTGTCGCGCAAGATTTAAAACAAGAAAAGAGGGAAAAGAGGAACCTTGGCAATGAGTGATTGCACGCACAATTGTTCTTCCTGTTCGGCAAGCTGCGGCGACAGGAAGCAGGAGAATATGAGGAGAGAGCCGCACGCCCTGAGCAAGATACGTAAGGTTTACGCCGTTGTCAGCGGTAAGGGCGGGGTTGGCAAATCCATGGTGACAAGCCAGCTCGCCGTGCTTCTCAGAAGGCGCGGATACAGGGTCGCGGTGCTGGACGCCGACATAACAGGCCCCTCGATTCCGAAGATGTTCGGTGTTTCAGAGCCAGCCGGAAGCAGCGAGCTGGGGCTGCACCCGGGCAAGAGCCGCGGCGGCATCGACATAATGTCTGTAAACCTGCTGCTCCAGGACGAGACTGAGCCCGTTATATGGCGCGGCCCGGTTATCGCGGGCATTGTCACGCAGTTCTGGACCGACGTTATCTGGGGCGAGGTTGACTTTATGTTCGTGGACCTGCCCCCGGGAACGGGCGACGTGCCGCTGACCGTAATGCAGTCTCTTCCCCTGGACGGGGTAATAATAGTAACATCCCCGCAGGAGCTTGTCTCCATGGTCGTTGAAAAGGCCGTGAAGATGACCGAAAAGATGAAGCTGCCGATAGTGGGGCTTGTTGAAAATATGAGTTATTTCGAGTGCCCCGACTGCGGCAAAAGGCTCCATATTTTTGGCGAGGGGAAGACTGAGAGGGCCGCAGAGAGCCACGGGCTGCGCTTTCTTGGCAGGCTGCCGATTGACCCGAGCCTTTCGGAAAAGAGCGACAGGGGCGAAATCGAGAGCTTCGAGGGCGACTGGCTAAGCCCGGCGGCTGATATACTGGAGAAGCTGTAGGCCCTCACTGCTAAGGCCGCAGGATTTTCTGTTGTCGAATGTTTTCACTACGAGAAATCATATCCATGGAGCAAAAGGTTTCAGGTCAGGGAACAGGATTTTGAAACTGCAATAAAACAAACACGCGCTGTCGGAATTACAGACAGCGCGTGTCTTTATATGCGCTAAGATGCGCGTTTTTTCATTCAATGTGCGTAGGACAAAGAGTCAGTGTTGATGGGTGGGATGTTCAGCGCTTTTTTGCCGGATTTCCTCTTGTTGTTGCGCAACTCCTCGGTCATATGAATCATCACGCCGGTTGCGGCAAGATTTTCCTGAAGCGCGGCGATGTCCACCTTCTGGAGGGAGCAGCCCGCCTTTATTGCCATGGCTGCCGCCGTACCGGCGGCCTGCCCCGTCAAAACGCAAGAGGGAATAAAGCGCATGATTTCCCAAGCCCGACCACCTGCGGAGACAATGCGGCCCGCCGCGACAATGTTCTCTATCCTACTGTCGATTAGCGCCTCGTAGGGGAACTCGTAGACCTCCTCGGGGGACTCCAGGCAGTGGATGACGCAGCCCACGGAACTCTCGACATGAACCCTGGGGACGGCCTCCATCTCCTTTAAGCCCTTCAGCCGCCTGGTCATGCGGAACTGGGGCATGAAGGGCAGGGTCATCATGGCATAGCCGTCTCGCTGGTTCTTCTTCAGGTAGTCCAATGCAAGGGAGCGGCTTAATTTAATATAGTCGTTTACGCCCTCGCAGGTGGTGCCGTAAAAGGTGGGAAGCTTACTGCCGCTGTTGTCCACGTCGGGGCGCAGGCCGAACCAGCGCATCTGGACGTTGTGGAGCACATCCCTTGCATTTCCGTTGCGGATTTTTTCCACATCCACCTCGTAGGTCCAGTGAGATACAATGTTCTTTTGTGTCTCGCACTCGGCTCCGGCGCGGAACAGGACATCCGCATCGCCGGAGGCGTCCACCACCATCTTCGCCAGATAGGCGCTGCGGCCGGACTTATTCTCCACGATGACGCCTTTGCAGAGGTTTCCTTCCATAATGGGTAAGCAGAAATTGGTGTCAAAGATGACCTTAACATGCTCTGCCTCCAGGAACTCGTCCAAGGCCATTATGCAGGCGGGAATGTTGAAGGTCGTCTGATAGCGCCCCTCCGGGTTCTCCACGAAGGAGGGACCGCCCTTCCAGCAATCGGGTATCGTGTTGTAGCTGTACCGGCAGCAGACGTATAGAAGTTCTTCAGCCAGGCCGCCGTGAATTTTATGGCCTAGGCCATCATCCAGCGGCAGATAGACGCATACATGGCCAAGAGTTGCCAGACCGCCCAGAACGAAGCTCTTCTCAATGAGGATGACGCTCATGCCGTTTCGGGCGGCGGCCACCGCGGCTCCGACGCCGGCAAGGCCACCGCCGACCACGATGACGTCGGCTTCACCGGCGACTGGAATTTCACGTTTCTCTTCTATGATTGACTTAACCATACTGAATTCTCCGTTTCAATTTTTTGATGCATCATCCGCCTGCTGCGATTGTGTTGCTATTTTTCTGGACACAGTGGCAGGCGACAAAGTGATTCGGGCTAACCTCAATTAGCTGCGGAGTTCCTTGATTGCATAGCTCGCAGGCATAGTGGCAGCGCTTTTCAAAGCGGCACCGGTCGGGCGGGTCTATAGGAGATGTGACCTCTCCGGCTAGCCTGATGCGCTGCTTGCGGTTTCCAATCTCCGGAACCAAAATCGCAGATAACAGGGCCTTTGTATAGGGATGCATCGGATTTTCGAACAACTCCCTGGCAGGTGCCTTTTCGACAATTTGCCCGAGATACATTACGATAATGTCGTCCGAGAAATAGTGCACCACCGAGAGATTATGCGTAATGAAGATGAATGTCAGCCCTCTGTCCCGCTGCAGCTTTTTAAGGAGATTTAGTATCTGCGCCTGAATGGAAACATCCAGCGCGGACACCGGCTCGTCGCACTCGATAAACTTCGGCTGCACGGCAAGGGCACGGGCGATGCCTACTCTTTGCCGCCTGCCGCCATCTAACTCGTGAGGATAGGAGTTGAACAGCCTTTCGGCAAGGCCCACGGTCTCCATAAGCTCCAGTACCCGAGTGTCAATATCCTTTTTCGTGGCGTTGGGGATAATCTTGTTTTCGAGCAGCGGGGCGGCAATGATGTCTCTGATGGTCTTTCTCGGATTCAGGGATGAATATGGGTCCTGGAAAATCATCTGCATATCCTTACGCAGTTTTTTCAATTCGCTGCCCTTGGCTCCGCAAATGTCAATTCCCTCAAAATAGATTTCGCCGGAAGTGGGCTCAAGCAAGCGGAGCAGGCAGCGGCCCACCGTCGATTTGCCGCAGCCGGATTCTCCCACAATACCCAGCGTTTTACCCCGTTCAACGGTAAAGGAAACATCGTCCACCGCGTGGACTGTGCCCCTTAAGGTTTTAAAGTATTTTTTCAAATTGCGGACTTCCAGCATAACATCAGACATGGTTTCTATACCCCCCTCGTCAGAAGCCGGAAATCCGGCTCATAGTACCGGGTGCAAAGCACGTAGTGGGTATCGCTGAAATATGTAGGCTCAGGTTGTGCGGACTTGCAGGCCTCGGTTGCGTACTGACAACGGGCGGCGAAGGCGCAGCCCGGCGGAAGCTTCGTTGGGTCAGGCATCAGCCCGGGGATGGGCTTTAGCTCTGCATTTTTATCGGCAATGTTGGGCAGAGAGTTGAAAAGACCCTCAGTATAAGGATGTTTGGTGTGCGCAAAAACATCCTCCAGCGTCCCGTATTCCACTATACGACCAGCGTACATTACCGCAACCTGGTCGCAAATCTCGGCGACAACGCCAAGGTCATGGGTAATCATCACGAGCGCAGTACCCAAGCGCTTCTTCAAATCGTTGATCATGTCGAGAACCTGCGCCTGAATGGTGACGTCCAGCGCTGTCGTCGGCTCGTCGGCCAGAAGGACATAGGGGTTGCACGCCAGCGCAATGGCGATAACGACGCGCTGTTTCATGCCGCCGGAAAACTGGTGAGGGTAGTCAATGGCACGTTCGCCGGGAATACCTACCAGCTCCAGCATCTCCTGTGCCCGTTCAAAGGCCTCCTTCTTGGAGATGCCCTCGTGCAGCCTTACGCTCTCTGCAATCTGCTCGCCCACGGTCATCACGGGGTTCAGAGAGGTCATGGGGTCCTGGAATATCATCGAAATTTCTTTGCCGCGAATCTTTTCCAGCTCTTGGGGTTTAAGTTCAAGCATCTTGTGGCCGCAGACGGTAATCTCGCCGTTTTTGATAACGCCGGGGGGATCTGGAAGCAGGTTGAGGGTGGACAGGGCGGTTGTCGTTTTTCCGGCTCCGGTCTCACCCACAAGGCCGATGGTCTGCCCGCGCTTTAGGCTGAAGCTTATCCCGTTGACGGCCTCCACCGTCTCGTCCTCAAGTTCGTAATGGACGACCAAATCCTTGACCTCGAGGACAGTTTCGCATGTATCATACCTAAGATGTTCGTTTTCCTCTGTATGATTTATATTTTCAACGCTCATTGTCGTTCCTCCTATCTCTTAAGCTTCGGATCCAACGCGTCGCGTAGACCGTCTCCCAATATGTTGAATGCCAGCACCATTATGATGATAAATAGGCTGGGGAACAGCGTCATCCATGGGGCGGTTCTTATATAGTTGCGGCTCAGGGAGATCATTGCGCCCCATTCAGGAGCGGGAGCGGGAACTCCGAAACCTAAAAAGGACAGGCCCGCGGCTTGAATTGTGCAGGAACCTATACGAGAAGATGCGACGACAATGATGGGTGACAGGCTGTTTGGGATGACTTCAGTGATAATGATTTTAAGGTTTGGGGTGCCGATACACTTAGCCGCCTCGATATACTCCTGGTTCCGTATCGTAAGAACCATGGAGCGGGTAATGCGTGTAAAGGCCGGAACGGCGGTAATTCCGACTGCGATGAGCAGGTTCGGCAGACTTGCGCCCAGCACGCACACGATGACCATGCCCATAAGGATGGCCGGAATGGATGCAAAAATGTCGGTGGCGCGCATGATGATGTCCTCATAGATTCCGCCAAAGTACCCGGCGACGGCACCCAAGAGAACACCTATAATAAGGCCGATGGCGGTGGCTCCAAAGCCGATAATCAGCGAGTATCTTGTGCCGTAAAGCGTGCGTATGAGTACGTCGCGGCCCATGTCATCCGTGCCGAATGGATGGACAGGGCTGGGCGGCTGGACCCGCTCGGGAATGTTTACCTTTACTATCATGGTGTTGTAGTCCCAAAAGATAGAAGTATAGAGCGCGATAAGCACAAGAAGAATGATGATGGCCAGACCAAGCATTGCACCCTTGTTCTTTTTAAGCCTGTGCCAGGTTTCACCTGCTCGCGAACGGTTTTTCTTCTTCGTTGTCACAGCGGTTTCAGGATTTTTCATGCTTCTTTTCTCCTTTTCGCTTTTTCGCCGTATACTGCGCCTTGATTCTCGGGTCGACCAGCGCATACAGGAGGTCGACAATTAGAAGAAGTACAACAAAAACGATACAGGTTAAAATGACACAGCCGCAGGTCAGCGTGGCATCGCGACTGTTGACGGCTTGCACCGTAAGCCTACCGACGCCTGGCCAGGAGAAAACGGACTCGACCACCGCGCTGCCCGCAAGCATTATTGCTAATGTGTTTCCGATGCTGGTGATGATGGGAATAAGCGCGTTACCCAACGCGTGCTTACGAATGACGCGCTTTTCGGGTACGCCTTTTGCCCTCGCTGTGCGGAGGTAATCCGCACGCATGACCTCCAGCATACTTGAGCGGGTCTGGCGGGCTGTGGTGCCCGCCATCAAGAGACCGGAGGCTACAGCCGGAAGTACCATGCTTCTAATACCGGAGTCAAACCCGCCTGCGGGAAAAATATTGATTTTATAGGAAAAGCATATAATAAGTATCAGACCCAGACAGAAGCTCGGCATGGATATTCCGATCATGGTAAAGCCGGTGACGAGGTTGTCAACCCATGTGCCTGCATTCTTTGCAGCGATGATCCCTAGCGGGATTGCCAGCGCAACTCCGATGATTAGTCCTGCGATTGCGAGCTTCAGCGTCGCGGGGAAGCGTGAGGTGTACTCACGCCAAACATCGAGGCCTGTTGCTTCACCCCTGCCCAGGTCGCCGCGCAACAGGTTCAACATATACTTTGCATAGCGATAAATCATAGGCTTATCAAGATCATATTGTTCGACCAGCTGCTGGTACTCTTCCGGCGATAGATTCTCCGTTGAAATAGTGTCCAGAATTGTACCTGGAGCAAGGTCAATCAGGGCATATATAATGAAGGCCACGCAGAATATGATTGGTATAAGCCATAGCAGTCGTTTAATGATGTAGCGAATCAATAAAAGACCCCCCATTATATTTGTGGCAGCGTGTTTTATATCCGCTGCCACTCAGAGAAACTTATTGCAGACCTTTTCAGATATTATGAGATAATTTTAAACACATGCGAGAGATCGTGAGTGTTCTCCTCGGTGAGGATAACACCGCCGACATTCTTGGCCGCGCCGACGCCGTGCTGGATGTGCATTACGGGAACGTAAACGCAGTCCTCATATGCCAGGCGCTGTACTTCCTTGTAGCATCTTTCCCTCTCAGCTTCATCCTTGGTGCTGACCGCAGTATTTAACAGCTCGGTGATTTCGGGGTTTACATAGCTGGCTACGTTACTGGTGGAGCCTTTTGTGAAGAAGGGAGCCGTAGAGCTGGGATAACCGGTCCAGCCACCGCTGGTGCAGACAATCTGAGATTTGTTGTCGTCAAACTTGCAATGTGCCATGAAACCGGCTTGGTCTGTCTCAAAGACTTCGGCCTTGACGCCTAAGTTCATCAGCTCGGCCTGGAGGATCTGGCATATTGTCTTGAACTCGGGTATCCAGGCGCAAAGCTCGACGGTTTCGCCGTTGTATTTGGATTTTTCCAGATACTCCTTGGCAAGCTCGACGTCATAGTCCTGCAAAGGAAGATCTTCGTTTTTATACGGTGTGGTATAGCCCCAGAATGCGCCGCTGGTGGGAGCCGCACCATAGCCGTAGCGAGTGCCCTTGATAATATCGGAGCGGTTGAGGAGGCAGGCGACCGCCTTGCGGAAGTTGATATCCTGCATAAGAGGATCGGTCATGTTGAAGCCGACAAAACCGGCATTGCAGATAACGTATGTATACAGGTTGAATTCGGGGTTGCTTCGGATGGAGTCAAAGTCGGCAGGGCTGCAGCCGAAAGCTACGTCGGCCTCGCCGTTCATAAGCATCATGTAGCGGGTGGCTTCTTCTGCGACCTTGATGAAGCGAAGCTTCTTGGTTACGGGAATCTCGCCCCAGTAATTCTCGTTGACCTTGAGCTCAGAATATTCATTAGAAACAAATTTTTCCACAATCCAGGCGCCAGTACCGATCCAGGGGCCCTTTTCAGGATCTTTCTCACAGGCTTCACGGTTGAGGATGGAGCAGACGGGGCTGTAGAGGTAATAGAGGAAGTCGTTGTTCGGGCGGTTGAGGGTAATCTTGATAGTCGTATCGTCGATGACTTCCACGGTATCAACAACGGACAAACGGTTGAAGGCCTGCCCGCCCTTGGCAGCCTTGGCATGCTCGATGGTGAAGGCTACGTCATCGGCGGTAAACTTTTCGCCGTTGTGGAAGTAAATGTCATCGCGGAGGTAGAGAGTGTAATGCTGGCTGTCCTCCACATCCCACTTCAACGCCAGACAGGGTATCAGGGTGCCGTTATCGTTTTCCACAAGGGTGTCGTGGATGCAGTTGAAGTTCATAAGGCTGCCCTGACCGCCACCTTGGGGGCTCGCGGGGTCTAGAACGGCCATCTGTGTGTTGTCACAGATGATGGTTATGGATTCCTGGTATTTCGCGTCTTCCTGTTTTTCGGCACCGACAACCGTTGTTTTGTCTTCTAGAATTTCAGGAGAAGTTTCCGCTGGTGGAGTCGGTGTATTGCTTTCTTTGCCGCTGCAGGCGGAAAACAGGCATAGTAGTAGAACTGCGCAAAGGGCCATTGCAATGACTTTTTTCATAATTCTCCTCCTAAAAAATATTTTGTATAATATATCCCGGATATATCATACACTTCCATGTAAATTGTAGATTATGTACTAATAGTATGCAAATCGATAATTGTATCGATGTTATTCGCGATACGAATAAGTTTATTATTCAGGATTAGTATATGTGCCGTAAGAATTAGCACGCTATATAATTAATTCTCCCACAGAAGAAAGACAAGGATGGTGCGTTCTTAACGACCATCCTTGTCTGCATTTTAATATTTTAATTATATTATTAATTATTGTATTATTATTTATTTGCAAGTTCGCGGAGGCATTCGCAAACCTTATTGTCGTTTTCGGTGCGCTTGGCATCAAGGGTTACAAAATAATACTGGGCATAATACAGCGGCTCGCTGAGAGGGATGAATACGATGTTATTGTCGTTGTGGAGAGATTTGAGCGAAAAAGTCGGGTAAATCCAGCTATTTTCCATGATGGCGACATCCCGTATATTGACAAGATTTGAACCTGCCACATTCAAGTAAACCACCTTGGGCGTAAAGCCTGCTCTCAGGCAGCTCAGTAGCAGGCCACGGTGGGCTGTATCCTCGTTACGTATTTTCTGATTGATTATATCATAGTCCAGAAGGAAGGTCTCGTCGCGCAGCTCGCTTATCGAAACGGATTCCCTACAGGCGAGCCTGTGATATCGAGGGAAGGCGATCATGGGATACTGGGTTCTAAGGTATGTATAATACAGGCCGCCCTGTTTTAAGGAGAGGTTATTCACCGGTGTTTCTTCGGCGATGAATGCCTCGTACATCAACAGCCCGTCGATTTTATACTGGGTCAGCTCGCTGGCAAATGCGTTACGGCGCACATCGTACACCTTCAGCTGAAGCTCCGGACAGTGCATATACATATTTGCAACGACGATGGATTTGGCGGAAAAGCCAAGCGGACCGGAAAAAATACCCAGACGGTAGGAAGAGCTTTTGCTTGTTCGCTGCCCGCCGAATAATTCGTTGTAATTGGCCACGATAGCCTCGATTTTTCTCAGGGCGATCTCGCCTTTTTCGGTTAAACGGACAGAACCGCTTTTTGTGGACCGTTCAAAAATAGGGTAGCCTAACTCCTGCTCCACTGCGCTGATCTGCCGGGAAACGGTGGCCTGCGAGCAGGGTATCTCCTCTGCTGCGCGGCTAAAGCTGCGATATCGGGCAACCGCGATGACCGATTCAAGAAATCTGTACTCCACTGCCTTGTCTCCCTTTTTCTTTTGCAAATATTGAACATGTTTTTAGGTATAGGTTTTCCACTTTTATATTATCTGCAAAAAAATTGTAAGTGTCAAGAATCTAGCCGCCGACTCTCCACAACTCGTCAAACATATATGGTCTGTTTAATAAAAAGCACAGGTGAAACCCCTGAAAAGCAAAAAGCCGGAAACCGTGGTATTCCTCGGTTTCCGGCCCTGACTTCTGGCATCCCCGGCGCGATTCGAACGCGCGACCTTTCGCTTAGGAGGCGAACGCTCTATCCTGCTGAGCTACGGAGACGTATATAATTTCATATTTTTTAAAGAGGTTTTATAAATATTGATACCCGCCCGCCGGCGGGCTTTATTCACTTGTGCCCTGAGGTAATCTATGGAATTAATGTGAATATTGGGCAAAAATAGCGGAAAATATAAATGTTACGCTGCTATTCCGCATCGGCAATTGTACCTCATAGAGTCCTGCTTGTCAATAAGCTTATTTACATAATATCGCACTATTAGGGGATTTCTCTTGACATAATATACAAACGCAATGTAAAA
Organism: Clostridiales bacterium; assembly: GCA_012838345.1. Lineage (GTDB taxonomy): Bacteria > Bacillota > Clostridia > Oscillospirales > Oscillospiraceae > DUPK01. The sequence continues at coordinate 18,005 of DUPK01000056.1, forward strand.
TGTGAAAAGAATGCTTAAAGGGCATTGGGGAGCCCTGCATGTTTTAGCATTTTAGCGGTTTCGTTAAAGGACCGAATGCGATCATATAGTTATCACCAAAATTTACAAAGATTGGAGGTGTGTATATCTGCTATGCCTGAACCGATATTTCTGATAATCGGAGCCATCGCCCTTGTGGTGGTGTTTATAATAGCTTTTGTCCTCGGCATTCAATACAGGAAAAGAGTGTCGGAACGCGAAATCTCCAGCGCAGAAGAAGAGGCAAAAAGAATTATAAATGAATCAATCAAAAGTGCTGAAAACAAGAAGCGTGAGGCTCTGTTAGAGGCAAAAGAAGAGATACACAGAAATCGTATTGAATATGAAAGAGAAGTAAAGGAAAGGCGCACCGAGCTGCAGAAGCAGGAGCGCAGACTCCAGCAAAAAGAGGAAAACCTCGACCGGAAAATGGAGAACCTGGAGAAGAAAAACGAGCTTCTCAATCAGAAATTGGCGGAGGTTGAGTCCGGCAAAGAGGAAATCAAGCTCATAAAGAAAAGCCAACTGGAAATGCTGGAGAAAATATCCGGGTTTACGGTTGAAGAGGCTAAGGAATACCTGTTAAAGAACATTGAAGCAGAAGTAACACACGAAGCTGCATTGAAAATCAAGGAGATTGAGTCGCGGCTTAAGGAGGAAGCGGACCAGAAAGCCAGGGAATATATCTCACTTGCCATCCAGCGCTGCGCTGCCGACCACGTCGCCGAGGCCGCCGTCTCAGTGGTTCCCCTGCCAAATGATGAGATGAAGGGCCGCGTCATAGGACGAGAAGGCAGAAACATCAGAACGATTGAAACCCTCACCGGAGTGGATCTCATAATCGACGACACACCCGAGGCAATTACCCTTTCAAGCTTTGACCCCGTGCGCCGCGAGGTGGCGAGGATAGCGCTTGAAAAGCTCATTATTGACGGGCGGATTCACCCGGCGCGCATTGAGGAAATGGTAGAAAAGGCAAAGCGCGAGGTTGACGCCACAATTAAGGCCGAGGGTGAGCGCGCCACATTCGAAACTGGCGTGCACGGCTTACATCCGGACCTCATAAAAATACTCGGCCGTTTGAAATTCCGCACAAGCTACGGGCAGAACGTTCTGAATCATTCCATAGAAGTCGCCCATGTGGCCGGCCTTCTCGCGGCGGAGCTTGGAGTTGACATAACACTTGCCAAGCGCGCGGGGCTTCTGCACGATATAGGCAAGGCGATAGACCACGAGGTGGAGGGTTCACACGTTTCGATTGGTGTCGAGCTGGCGAGGAAGTTCCACGAAAGCGAGGTTATCGTACACGCCATACATGCCCACCACGGCGACGTTGAGCCGCAGGATATAATAGCCTGCCTGGTCCAGGCGGCGGATACAATATCAGCCGCAAGACCCGGAGCCAGACGCGAGAATATTGAAAACTACATCAAGAGGCTTGAGAAGCTCGAAGAGCTCACCTGCTCCTTTAACGGTGTTGCGGGCGCCTATGCGATACAGGCCGGGCGCGAGGTGCGCATAATGATTAAGCCCGAGGAAATCAATGAGGACGAGATGATTTTGCTGGCAAGAGATATTGCCAAGAAGATTGAGAGCGAACTTGAATATCCGGGACAGATAAAGGTTCACCTCATTCGCGAGTCAAGAGCGATAGAATACGCAAAGTAAACTGGAAAACTAGCGGCGTATCCCTTTGGGATGCGCCGTGTTTAATTTAGGTTCTATAATAAATGTTGGGGTAGTGGTGAAAACCAAGCCCCAACATTTTCATAAAAAAAGGTAGAGCATAAAGAGGAAATCCTTTAAGATAAAAGCGACCAAACCCAATCAGAAAGGATGCTCAA
>DUPK01000057.1 GCA_012838345.1 Clostridiales bacterium
ATTAACACCCAGTATTTGCGGTTGAGTCGGTTTTGTCTTTTTTAAGGGCCTTCCTAATAACAGGGCCAACCATGCCCCAGATCAGAACGATAAGACCGACAACGATGAATGCGCAGGAGATAGGCCTTAAGAAGAATTCGGCAAGTCCTCTTGGAGAATAGTTAAATCCACGGCGTATGTTGAGCTCAAGCAGCGGTGAGAGTATAAATGCCATGAGGAAGGGCAGGCTCGGTATTCCGAAGACATCCATAAGCACGCCGAGTATGCAGCTTATGAGCATGATAATCATGCCGAAGAAGCTGCCGGTGGACATATACGCACCGGTTATGGTCAATATTACAATCATGGAGTACAGATAGTGATAGGGAATCTTAAGCAGAGCGGGGAAGGTTTTCATCCCCAAGGTCTCGTAAAGCATAGCAACGATACCTGATATGAGGGCTGCAATAAATATAATATATACTATCAGGGTCTGCTCGCGCATGAACATCGGGCCGACGTTGATGCCCTTAACGTTAAGAGCAGCAATAAACTGCACGTTGGCAGCGTCGCCTGGGATGCCGAGCGCGAGAAAGGGGATGAGCGCGCCTCCGATGGCGGCGTTGTTCGCGGTCTCAGTGGCGAGAACGCCCGCAATCTCGCCTTTGCCCCAATTGGACTTGTCTTTGGCAAGCATCTTCTCGGTAGAGTAGGCAAGGCCGGCAGCAACGGGTCCGCCGAGTCCGGGCAGGAAACCTATGACAAGGCCCATTATCCAGGAGCGGACTACGACCCACTTGTTCTTTTTCAGGTCCTCGCCCGGCCATTTGTAGCCGCCTATCTTAATATCGGGTTGCTCGGACTTGGTCGCCTTAGCGTACTCAACAAGGATAATCTTTGCGGCAAAGAGACCGAGCATTACACTGATGAGGTTAAGGCCGTCGAGGAACTCAAGCCTGTCGAAGAAGAGGAAGCGGCCGTGGGCGGTGATGGGGTCCTCGCCGATGGAGGCCAGGAAGATTGCAAGCCCAACGCCGAGCATGCCCTTTGCGAGGTTTTCTTTCGAAAGGCCGACAACCATAAGTATCGCGCAAAAGCAGAGCGCCGCATACTCCCATGGTCCCAGTTTAACGGCCCAGAGACCGATGGCTCTGCATGCGAAAATGGCGATGATGACGCTTGGGACGTTGCCGATAAAGTTTGCCGTAACAGCCGCGCTCAAAGGCCGTACAGGGTCGCCCTTTTGGGTAAGGGCATAGCCGTCCCAGACGGTGCACAGAGAGGACGATGTGCCGGGGATACCGAGCAGAATCGAGCCGATACAGCCTCCGGACATGCCGCCTATAACAACCGCTATAAACAGCGCCAGAACAAGGTTTGTGTCAATCTTATAAGCAATAGGCAAAAGAATAACCAGCAGCGTGGAACTTCCGAGGCCGGGAATTGCGCCCAAAACAATGCCCGCTATCGTACCACCGATTATGTATATAATACCGGTAAGGGTACTTATTTCTTTTAGTGCTTCAACTATATAATCAAGTGTTGTTCCCATAAATATCCCTTCCTTACATTAGAGTGTAAAGAGCAAGCCCTTGGGCAGGACAGCTCCAAGCGCAACGACGTAAACCACATATACGCCGGCGCCTGCCAAAACCGCATAAATCAAAGACCTGACTATGCGCTGCTTCTTTGTAGCATCTTTCAAAGACAGCTTGCTCAGCATAAAAGTGAGGACAAAGAATATTATGGGGAGCGTCACAGCAAAGCCCAGCAAATAATATAGCAAAGTGGCGATTATATAAACACCGAATATTATGCCTGCGGACTTCCACTGTTTGGCAGTCATGAATATCTTCTGTTCCTTCTCGGGTTTAATAATCAGAGCAACACCACATATAAACATGATGACAGCCCCAATCAACGGGAACATTCTGGGACCGGGGTCGCCCACATAAGGTGAGCTTCTCAGTTGCAAAGACATATATGTAATGCCCGCGGCTATAAGGACTGAGACGACACCCAATCCGAAATCTTTCTTATTCTTGATCATTGAAAATCCCCCAACTGAAAAATTATGCGAGATGGATTTGTGCAAGTTTACTAGCCTTTTATAACCTCCTTTAACCGATTTAGCATTGCCCCTCAGTATGTAGAATAATCAAATTAAGGCTAAACGTCAATAGTTCTCCGAGTTTCTGTGCAAACCGGGACAGAAAGAGAGGGTGCTTTATGTGCAAAATGCACAGGAATTTATGTTTACATAAGAACGGGCATGCAGAACTGTTTTTCCCATGTAAATAATTAGTGACTGATTATTATTTCAGCTCCCAGACTTGACAGAATCCGTCCGGTGACCGACAATAGAATTGCTCAAATATTGATTCATGAAATAGCCTCAGGGCGTATATTAAGTTTTAGCAGAGTTTCAGGGATTATTAAGTATATATCGTGAAAGGCGGTGCGTCAAAATGAAAGTTGTAATCGTAGGCGGGGTGGCAGGCGGCGCCACGGCGGCGGCAAGAATCCGCAGGCTGGACGAGCAGGCAGAAATCGTCGTTTTTGAGCGATCGAATTTCGTTTCCTACGCAAACTGCGGGCTGCCGTACTTTATAGGCGGCGAGATTGAGGACCCGGAGGAGCTGACCCTGCAGACTCCCGAGAGTTTTTTTACCCGGTTTCGCATAGACATAAGGGTTCGCCATGAGGTGACCGCCATACATCCGGATACGAAAACTGTTTCCCTAAAAAACCTCGCTACCGGCGAAACCTTCGAGGAGCGATACGACAAACTTCTCCTCTCCCCGGGCGCCAAACCGGTAAAGCCAAATCTCCCGGGTGCGGACATCGACAGGATTTTTACCCTGCGCACGGTGGAGGACACCTTCAAAATCAAGGAATACATAAATATAAACCGCCCCAGGTCGGCGGTTCTTATCGGCGGCGGCTTCATCGGCATTGAGCTTGCGGAAAACCTCCGGAATCTCGGAATGGAGATCACAATAGTCCAGCGCCCGAAACAGCTCTTGAGCCCCTTAGATTCGGAGATGGCCGCCTTTATCCACTCAAAAATGCGCCAGAAGGGCGTAAACCTGCTCCTCGGCCGCAACGTGACAGGTTTCAGGGAGTCGGAAGACGGTGTGGCCGTTCTGCTGGAAAATGAGGAGCCGCTTTCCGCCGATATGGCGGTCATAGCCATAGGCGTTACCCCGGACACCGAAATTGCAAAAACGGCAAATCTCAAGCTGGGGCTAAAGGGCAGCATACTAGTAAACGAGCGGATGGAGACCTCCGTGCCGGATATTTACGCGGTGGGCGACGCTGTGCAGGTAAAGCATTTTGTCACGGGCGAGGGCGCTCTGATTGCCCTCGCGGGCCCCGCCAACCGGCAGGGACGGATAGCCGCCGACAACATCTGCGGAGGCGACAGCAGCTACGGCGGCTCCCAGGGTAGCCTGATAATCAAAGTCTTTGACATGACCGCTGCGGCAACCGGAATAAGCGAAACCGCCGCTAAAAAGGCGGGGCTCCGCGTGGATAAGGTCTATCTTTCGGCCTTGAGCCACGCCGGCTACTACCCCGGCGGCAAACTTATGACGATGAAGGTCGTCTTTGAGAAGGAAAGCTTCCGGCTGCTAGGAGCTCAGATTGTGGGCTACGACGGTGTTGACAAGCGCATCGACGTGCTTGCAACCGCCATTCGCGCGGGACTTAAGGCCACGGAGCTAAAGGAGCTCGACCTTGCCTACGCCCCGCCCTATTCCTCCGCCAAGGACCCAGTGAACATGGCGGGCTTTATGATAGACAACATCGCGAAGGGTATTTTAAAGCAGTTCTATCTGGAGGACATCCAAAACCTCCCCCGCGACGGAAGCGTGACGTTGCTCGACACCCGCACGAGTGGCGAATTCAGCCGCGGGCATGTCGAGGGCTTCGTCAATATCCCGGTGGACGAGCTTCGTGAGCGCCTTGGCGAACTTGATAGGGGCAAACCTGTCTATCTCATTTGCCAAAGCGGCCTTCGCAGCTATATCGCGGCCCGCATCCTCACAGGGTACGGCTATGAGGCTTACAACTTCTCCGGAGGCTTTCGCCTCTACGAAACGGCTGTGAGCGATCGCTGCCTAATTGAGAACGCCACCGCATGCGGCGCCGACAGATGAGCAAAATCCCCGGTTGATTCTCGAAACTGCGTATAGATGTTTAAAAGCAGTGCTTAGGACAATGACGGCTGTCCGGTTGGACAGCCGTCATTGCGCTATTTTTTCCTTCTTTTCCCCATTTTGCAATTAGTGCTATTCTATGTTATTTACGCCTAGTTACTTAGCCATGTTTATATCAAATTTTTAACCGGGCTTAATATTTCTGCAAAAATGATGCTTGTATTTTTTATAAAATACTGTTAAAATGTCGAGATATATCAAAGTGGAAATGGTGTAATATATACAATAATGGGATATTTCCACATGTTGCATAATCGTTACAGCAACTTGGTCCGAATGTGAGGAAGTCAAATGGAGCAAAACAATGTTAACAAAATAAAACGGAAAAATTGCCCTGACAAAGACGAGGCGGACATAAGAGCCGACTTGTTCAGCCTTGTGCTGAAAGGAACCGGCGAGGGAGTTTGGGACTTAAACCTTGAGACAAAGGAAATCTATTTTTCGCCAAGCTGGAAAGAGCAGCTTGGATACTCGGACAGCGAGCTTGCAAACACATGCGAGACCTTCGATGCGCTCCTGCATCCGGATGACAGGGAAAAATCAAAATCCGCGCTCCCGGACTTTCTTGGCTCCGCTTCGGAAACGTTCAGCACCCTTTACCGCATGAGGCATAAGGACGGCGTCTACAGATGGATTTTGTCCAGGGGAACGGCCCTGCGCGACCAAAGCGGGAGGGCCTACCGTGTCGTGGGCTTTCATACGGATATAACGGGGATTCTAAAGCCCCATCTTGAGAACATTAACTATCAAAAGGCCATCCTCGATACAATAAAAGACGCCTATATCGTCACTGACAGAGCCGGAATCGTAGACGTCAACAGCAACTTTTTCGACATCTCAGGCTATACGAAGGAAGAGCTCATACATATAAAGTTAACCGATTTGATTGCCGAGGAGAGCATACCCGAGTACCACTGGATAAGGGACCAGCTTCTGAAAGAGGGCCGTGTATCCTCCGAAATAGTCTGCAAAAGAAAAGACGGGAACCCGGTTCACGTCGAATTTGTCGCGACCTTGCTAGACGACTCGCAGTCCACCGTGATTATCATAGTCCGCGACATCACGGAAATAAAAAACTCGGAAAAGAGCCTGCTGCGCTATCAGAGGCTGCTGCGTTTTGTTATCGAGCACAATCGAAACGCCGTTGCGGTTCACGACAAAAATCTTATCTATATGTATGTAAGTCAGCCCTATATAGAGTTATTTAATCTCCAGGGAAAAGAAATCATTGGCAAGCACCACTATGAGGTGCTTCCGCAAATGCCCGAGCACTTTAAAGAGTACCACCAGCGGGCCTTAAGGGGCGAAATCATCCGCAGCAAGGAAGGCCCTTCAGCTTTCAACCCCGAAAAGTATGTGGTCTGGGAGTGCAGACCACTGTATGAAGACGACGAGCACATAGAGGGCTTTATTCTATACATCGAGGACATCACCGAGCGCAAGAAAATTGAAGAACTGCTCGTCAACGAGAAAGAGCAGTTTAAGACGACTCTTATGTCCGTCGCCGACGGGGTCATATCGACCGACGTCCACGGGAATATCATGGTAATGAACTCCATAGCCGAAAACCTCACGGGCTGGGTCTTCAGCGAAGCAAAGGACAGGCACATAAACGACATCCTCAATATCATCGAAGAGCAGACTAGGTCCCCCGTCAAAGACCCCATGGAACAGAGCATGGCCTGGGGCAGGCCTATTGAATACAACAACACATTACTTATTTCAAAAACGGGAAAAGAGCTGCCCGTCGAAATCAGCGTTGCGCCCATCAAGCACGGGGACGGGAAAATCAGCGGTGCCGTCTTTATAGTCAGGGACGTCAGCGAAAAGAGGGCCGAGCAGCGTAAAATTGAATACCTGAGCTACCACGACGAGCTGACCTTACTTTATAACAGGCGCTACATAGAGGAGGCAAGAAAAATCCTTGACACCCCGGAAAACCTCCCCCTGACCATCTTCTCCATCGACGTTGACGGCCTAAAGCTTGCAAACGACGCTTTCGGGCACGAATACGGCGACCGGCTGCTGAAGAAGGTTGCCAAGATTCTAAACCGCGTCTGCCGGCCCGAGGACATCATAGGCAGGGTCGGCGGCGATGAGTTCAGCATCCTCATGAAGAAGACCGACGAACGCGACGCCGCTCTCATAGAGAAGAAAATCCAGAAAGAGGTCGCGGCCTTGAAGTTTTATCCCATAGTAGCCTCGCTTGCAATAGGATTTGCGGTAAAGCACTCCCCTGAAGACGATATAAAGACAGTTGTGGCGCTTTCCGACCACTTCATGTACCAGAACAAAATTAAGTCAAGCAAGGCCATGAAGAGCAAGACAATCCAGATGGTGCTCAGCCACAACTATTCAATCAGCAAATATGAAAGAAGCCACACCGAAAACGTGTCCCGTTATTGCGAGGTAATCGCAAGGGCGATGAATATGTACGACAAGGCCGTGCAGGATATAAAAACGACGGGCCTTCTCCACGATATAGGAAAAATCATGATTCCCTCCCACATAATAAACAAGCCCGGCAAGCTTTCAAAGGACGAGATGGACCTCGTAAAACGGCACTCCGAAATCGGCTACCAGCTCTTAAGATCGGTCGACGACTATGCCCACATCTCAAAATACGTGCTGTATCACCATGAAAACTGGGACGGCTCGGGATATCCGACCGGATTGAGGGGAGAAAAAATCCCGCTTTTTTCCCGGATTATCGCCGTGGCAGACGCCTTTGAGGCAATGACGGCCGATCGCCCGTACAGGAAAAGAAAAACGGTGCAGGAGGCTGTTGAAGAGCTAAAAAAAGGCGCGGGCAAGAAGTTTGACCCCAAAATCGTTAAGCTTTTTATTGAGAATGTCATTCCTTCTCTCTAGCTGAGGCTTCCCTAAGCTCCATATATTCAAAAAAAGACCTGTTGACAAAGAGCCTGCGGCCCTGTCAACAGGTCTGTCATTTTTTATGCGATTCGCCCGCCTGCGCTGCATGCCAATCGCTTAAGCCTGACTCCTGCTTTTTAAAAACTCAATCGCCTCTTCCTCGTCAAGCGGCTCGCTAATAATATAACCCTGTATCCTGTCGCAGTTGTTTTCCTTTAAGTAATTAAGCTGCTCCTCGTGCTCGACTCCCTCGGCGATTATGCAGTGCCCCAGCTTGCGGGAGATTGAGATTATGTCGCTTGTAATGGATTCGTCGAGGTCCTCAACCATCAGTTTGTCTATGAAATACTTGTCGATTTTCATAAAATCGACCTTTAACTCTTTTTCCCTCGCAAGTGAGGAGTAGCCCGTCCCGAAATCGTCTATGGCTACGTGCATCCCCGCGTCTCTGAGCCTCTCCAGGTGCTTGTTGATAGACTCATAGTCGCTGGCAAAGACCGATTCCGTAATTTCAATGCAGACGTTTCCCGGGTTAACCTGCATTTCACTTATAAGCTCGAATAGCTTGTCGGCAAAATCGGGGTGCAAAAGCTGAAGGACGGAAATATTGATTGAAACACCGACATCGTCGTAGCCGTGCTCTTTGAGTTTATTTAAAAAGCGAAATGCGCTGATAATCACCTTCTCGCCGATATTAAGAATAAGCTTGGTTTTTTCGGCAATAGGTATGAATTCGAAAGGCAACACCAGTCCGAGCTTTTCCGTCTTAAGCCTTGCCAGCGCCTCAAATCCGCAGACAGCTCCCGTTCTTATGTTCACGACCGGCTGGTACTGCAATAACAGCTGTTCATCTGTACTGCCCCCCGCCGCTATGGCGTTTAAGGCTTCCACAATATCCGTTTCGCGGTTGACCAGGGCCTCCAGGCGCTCGTCATAAAAGCAGATACCAAAGTCTTTTTCAACACTTATGGCTCTTTCAGAGGCCACCATCAGGTGTCTCAACAAAAGGTCCAGATCCGGCTCACCGTCAGCCTCATCAATCTCCAGAATTCCGATTCCCCCGCCGATTCTCTCCATCAGGAACAGGGACTCCAGGGCGTCGGCAATGGTCTTTGCAAATTCAATCAGCTCATTTTTGTCTTTATAGTCTACTATATAGAAGACAAAGCGGTTTTGATATGTATTGAACAGCATGCGCCTGCCGCTGCTGTACCTGTCCAGCATCTCGGCAGCCTTTTTTATTACGTTCTGAGTATACTGGAACCCGTAGTTGGCGGTCAGAATCTGAACAGTGCTCAGGTTTACGCCGACAAACGCCTTTTTTACGTTCTTCCTCAGCTCGGCTTCTTTTTTCATCAGCGATTCCAAATAGTCGCGGTTGTAAAGCCCGGTCCACCTGTCGTGCTCGTTGTTGTACTTTAGGGCGGTTTCTATAGCTTTCCTATCCGATATGTCAATGACAATCCCCTCAAGCGCTTCCACTTCACCCTGTTCGTTGTAAACCCCCTGGCCGAGCTCCAGAACCCATTTCTTCTCGCCGGAGGCGGTTATAATCTCATACTCGTATTTAAACTGCTGCCTTAACGGAAGAACCCGCGCCCACTCGTTCCACAGGGATTCGCGGTATTCGGGCGAGATGAGGTCGTTGTAGGACAAGTCCCTGTTGTAAAGCAGGCTCTCCGCGTTGTAGCCCGTGAGGTTATAGCAGCCTTTGGAGACATACTGCATCGTCCATTCTCGGTCGTAATTGCACCTATACGCAAGCCCCGGAAGATGGGAGAGGAAAACGGATTTGCTCCGCTCACTCTCCATGAGCGCTTCCTCAATTTTTTTGCGCTCGGTTATATCCTGAATCAGGCAGATATGGTTGTACCTGTAGTTACAGTCCTGGTTATTGGCCAAATCAAACGGGGCGACAACCATATGCACCCAGACTATGGAGCCGTCGGGTTTTATATAGCGCTTGTCCATTGAATAGCTTTTTATCTCACCCGCCTGCAGCCGCTTAAAATTCCTTAAGTCCTCCTCCAAATCATCCGGATGGGTTATACTCTCCCAGCCCAGGGAAAGAATCTCATCCTTCGTCCTGCCCACGATTCGCTCATACACCGGGTTAGCCCTTATAACAACCTTTTCGGGGCGGAAGCGGTCCTCGCCGGTGTTCTGTGTAATGGCAATCCCGATAGGGGCCTGATTGAAAATCATGTCAAAGGTGAATGCCTGCTCATCCAGTTTTTGCTCCAAGGCCTGCTCGGCGCGAATCAGTGTGGCATGGAGGTCAATCTTGGCTTTGAGTAAATCCCGGTAAATAGGTTTGCGTATACAGTCGACGGCGCCAAGCTTTAGGCACATGATTTCATTGTCCGGTTCAAGATTGTCTGTCAGCACAATGGTGCGCAGCTTCAGAAAGCGCTCATCATCTTTCAGCGCCTCGAGAACCTCATATCCATTCATTCCTGGCATGTCTAAATCGAGCATCAGCAGGTTTATTCCATCATGCTCGTTTAGAATACGCATGGCCTCCTTAACGTCGCAGGCCAGCAATATCTCATGTTCTTCGCTTAGCAAATTTTCGATGATTAATCTGTCGGATTTTGACTCGTCGACAAGCAGAATCTTAAACGGCATAATTAATCCCCCTCTTAAAACCTACATCCGCGCAAAGTCACCTTGAAACCACATAAGCTCTGCAAGCAGTTGTCAGGGTTTAGAGCCTTTTAGCAGACGATTTGCTAAGCTACTCAATACCTCATTTTGCTTTTCCGGCAACGTTCAATACACTTTAACCGGCCGTTTACGTCCAGATTGCGCACTAATTCAATGAAGAATACGTTTTCATATAGTCTCATTTCCATGAGTTTTTTGTCGAATCGGTGTTTTTTAGTTTACCACTATTTGATTATTAACTCAATAGAATTAGTGGTAAATCGCATTTAATGCACTAAATTTCTCAAAAAAATCCCTTCCCCTGCATAAAAAACAGGACAAACTCAAAGACGATTCTTATACGCTGTCCGAACCGCTTAGTCATCTTACACATCTGATAAACATTGAAAACTGAGGACAACTTTCTCTATTCATGCGAAACAGTATTGCTGTAAACCGTTTTGCCTTGCTATGGGAGGGACTGTCCTAATCGCAATATAAATATTGACCGCCTCATAGTCTGAACTTTGAGGCGGTCTTTTCCCACGCCGACAACTTGAACGGCAATCACATATAAGAGCGCATTTCAAAAACTATCTCGGTAAAAATTCTGGCGATTAGCGGGTCAAACTGGGTTCCCGCATTCTTTCTTATTCTCTCAACCGCTTCCTCGTGGCTTAAGGCTTTTCTATACGGCCTGTCACTTGTCATGGCATCATATGCATCGACGACCGCTACGATTCGGGAAATCAGGGGGATGCTCTCGCCACATATGCCGCGGGGATAGCCCTTTCCGTCCCACCATTCGTGATGGCACAAAATTCCCTCGGCAATCGGAGCAAGCTCCGGCGATGTCTTTGCGATACGAAAGCCAATTTCAGGGTGCCTTTTCATCTCCACCCACTCCTTTTCGGTTAGGGTGCCCGGCTTTGTCAGAATCTCGTCCCTGACGCCGACCTTGCCCAAATCGTGCAAAGACGCAAGAAGCTCCAGTTTGTCAAGCTCCGACTGGGGCAAATCAAGCGCATATCCCACCGCTTTCGACAGAGCGACAAGCCTCTGCGCGTGCTCTTCGGTCTCATGGCTTTTTTCAAACATGGTCGCCTTTATTGAGGAGACTATCGTGCTGTGTGCGCTACTTTGCTCAAGCAGTTTGCGCTGGTACATATGTCCTTCCGCTATTTTAATTATCTCATTTAAGTCCTCGTCCATCGACACCTTCGTAGCGCAGCCGAGCGATATGCTGTGCTGGTAGGCATCGCTTACGTTTGCCGCATCAAACTCGGCAAGCTTATCCTGGATGCAGCGCATAACCTCGGAGGCAGCGGCGCTGTCGGTGTTCGGCATGAGTATTGCGAATTCGTCACCGCCGATTCTGGCCAAAAAGTCCCCTCTCCGGCAGCAGTTTTTGAGTATGGTCGCAGTCTCGACTATATGCTTATCCCCTGCTGCGTGCCCGAAAGTGTCGTTTATGAACTTAACGCCGTTAATATCCGCGATGATAACCGAAAGGGGCAGGAGCTTCTCGTCCATGTTCATCCGCTCAAGCTCAATCTCGAAAAACCTCCGGTTATATGTTCCGGTCAGATAGTCGCTCTTGCTGAGGTGAATGAGGTCCTCTTCCGCCTGCTTTTTGTCCGTAATATCAATTGAAAACCCGAGATAGCGGTTGTCCGATATTTTCACGGCGTCCACGGTCCACCATCTCACCGAACCGTCCTTGTGGTAATACTTCTGCTCTGAACTCATCCTGCCTGTCTCAAGTAGCAGCTCAAACTTGCCCATTGCCTCACCCAAGGATTCTCTGGCGATAATATCCCTTATGTTCATGCTCAGGATTTCCTCTTTGCTGTAGCCGGATATAGTGGAAGCAGCCTTGTTGCACTCCAGATACTTTCCCCGCTCGTCAACAACAAAAACGGCATACGGCGCATTTTCTATGTAGCTGCTGTACTTCTCCTCGCTCTCTTTCAGGGCTATCTCCGCCATAATGCGGTCCGTCACGTCAATTCCGAGGTAGCCGAACAGCTTTTCGTTTGGACTCTTTGTCTCAATCGGGAAGAGCCTGCTCTCAAAGAATCTGTTTTCCTCATCAACCTTAAACACGTCAATGCTTTCAATTATTTGCGGGGCTGTCTGACTCCCCGAAAGACCCAAGGCTTTGTCCAAAACAAAGGACAGGCCAAGCCTTCCCATACCCCTGTTTTGTATCTCCTGCCGAGGCAAGCCCAATATTTTCTCGGCGGCCGCGGACATCTCAACAACAATTCCCCTATCGTCGAAAACAATTATCAGACTGTCGCTGTAGTCAAGAAGACCTCTCAGCCTCGCCAGGGTTCTAAACAGCTCTGCTTCCGCCCGAATCCGCATCGTATCGTCGGAAAAAGTGCAGGAAAATTGCCCGGGCACAGGCTGATAGGCAATGACCCTGAAATACTTGTCTACTGCGGCTGAATAGTTTTCAAACATCACCGATTCGCCGGTCAGAGCCACCTTTCCGTATGTTTCAATCCAATACGACTCTGTGTTCGGCAAAACCTCAAGGACGGTCCTTCCGATTATTTCGGAGGCCTCCTTCCCTATCATCCGCTCAAAAGCCGGATTCACGGCAAGAAAACGGTAGTCTACCGGCTTTCCAGTCTCGTCGCAGACAATTTCGTGCAGAGCAAAACCGTCGACCATCGAGGTGAAAAGAAGCTGGTAATCCTGCTTTGCCTTTTTCTCGGCCGTAATGTCCTGAAAAATTGTATATACCCGTGACATCGTGCCATCCGCTTCAAAAATCGGGGTGGCGTTTACCGAAAGCCAGATATGGCTACCCAGTCTAGGCTGAAACACGCCCAGTACAACCGGTCCGCAGGGCTTGCCCGTCTTCAGGGCGACCATCGAGGGGTGCTCTGAGCCCGGCATCACAGACCCGTCTTCATGGATTGTCTTCCAGTCCGGGTGATTGGATGTCCTTTCCTTCATTTCGGCGAACGTAAGACCCAGAATTCTCTCTGCCTCGGGGTTTGCCGAGATTGTTTTCCCCTCCGCATCCTGACAGACTACTCCCTGCGCCATGGTCTCAAAGAGCTGCCTTGCCCGCTCTTCCGACTGCTTAAGCTCATCCCTCATCTGCCAGAATTCCCGCTGCTTGTATAGCAAAAGGCAGAGCAGGAGCGTCGCGACGGGATATATCGCTATTACGGGCAGAAATATCTCACTGATTACGTCCAGGCGCTCCGGATATGGCAAAAAAAGCTGGCAGGCAAGCATAACTGCATGCACCAAAAGGCCCATAAGGTATATATAGAGCCAGCGCAACTTTACAGACTTTGGCCGCACCCAGCGCCTCCAGACCAGGCCGAGAATTCCGCTCATTAGTATTACCAGCACTCCCGGCAAAGTTCCTATGCCGCCGCGCAGAATTCTATACACAACGGCCGGAACAATTGTAATTACCGTTGTGACAGGGCCAAAAACCAGAGCTGTCACACTAATGAGTATGGACCTTGTATCAAACACAAGCCCCGGGATAAGTTCAAAGGGTATCGTCATTATGGCAATACAGGTGAATGCAATCAGAACCCCGTTTGCCACCTGCTTTGACCGGGGCCGCAAAAACACTTGATTGGTCAGCTCCTGGATTATGGAAACAAGCATTAACAGAGCAGCGTTGCTAATTAAAGCGCTGACTACGGTCTGATGCATTATGACCTCCTTTGTTTAAACGAATCCTCTCTCTTTCCTACCAATTACCCTTAAAGCCCCTTGCGCCAAGAAATATTGCAATTTTTTATGTAATTAGCTATAAAAGTAAGCCTATTGAAAGCAATTTTCGACATTATTATACATTGGAATACAAATTTTGTCACCAATTAATTTGCCGCCGCCGAAACAAATCAAGGTATAAAACAGGATAGTTTAAACCAAAAGATTTTTAAGGCATCCCTTTCTGTCTTTGCGCCTTGAGGAAAATAAAGCCGCCTCTTTATTACAAAAAAGCGGGCTTCTTGACAATCTATGGAAGGCGGGTATATATTTTAGTTAACCAACCGGTTAGTTATGGAGGGCAAAGATTTGGAGCATATTTCAGGAATTGAGGCAAGAGAGAGGATAATAAATGCGTCAAGGCAGCTTTTTTCTCAAAAGGGCTATGACGCGACGCGAGTCAACGATATAGCAAAGGCCGCAAACGTCAACAAGGCGCTTATTTATTACTACTTTAAGAGCAAGGAAGACATTCTGGACTTCATGGTGAACTCCCTGCTTGACAACGCAGTATCGCTCACGCTGGACTTCATTCAGAAAAACATTGTGCATTTGATTGAAAACGGGTACCTGGACATAAGGCCAGACCGACTGCATTTTGCAAACGGAGAAGCGGTAAACCAGTTCATGCAGAATGCTCTCAAATTCAATGAGCAGTTGCTTGACTATGTGATTGAAAACCGGGAAATCATCCGGATTTTGATGCTGGAGTCGCTGAAAAGCGGAAAGCACAGGAAATCACTCTTCCGCCTGATGGATTATCTGAGCGGCAGCGAGAAGAATCCGATTTACAAAACAATCTCTGATGTCGACCGGGATTTCGTCTTCTCGGACGAGATGGTCCTGTTTGAGTTCTTCTTTTCAATTCTCCCCATCGTCAATTTTGCAGCCTATTATGACGAATATAAAGCCGCAGGCTCTCTAAGCGACCAGGAGCTTCGCGATTCCTTTTTACGCGTAACCCAGGTAATCTGCGCATCAATGATTTCAGGCAGTGATATTTTGCTGCGAAACAACAGCATTAAATTATAATTTCACTAATAGACTGGGACATAGGTATATTGCAGGCATAGTAACCGAACGGTAGTCAATAGGTTTGTTGGGGCTGTGAATTAAAATCAAAGGAGGAGAAGAACATGAAAAGTATGCTTCAGAAGACCGCAGTCAATCTGATGCTCAGCTATGTTTCGGACAATCCTATTGAGAAATTGCCAAAGATGTTCAGAATTGCCGAGATGTTGGACAGGGGAAAAATGCATGCCCACATGATACGTCCGCTGCGCAATATGCTGCTTGACGAAAACAGCGTCTGGCACACCTTCGTTGAGAGGCTGTGCGCTGAAGTGGACACGAAAGCCCTGCAGAAGCTCGTTGGGTGCTTCTTTATCAACGCAAACCTCAAAAGGGCGGAGAAGGCACGCGCAATTGAGGAGAAATACGACTGCAACATTCCCTGGGCGATTTTGATGGACCCCACCAGCGCATGCAATCTGAACTGCACAGGCTGCTGGGCCGCCCAGTACGGAGGCAGGAACAACCTATCTTACGAAACGCTCGATTCCATCTGCCGGCAGGGCAAGGAATTGGGTATTTATTTCTACATCCTCTCCGGCGGCGAGCCGCTTGTGCGCAAAAAGGATGTTATCAGGCTTTGCGAGGCGCATAACGACTGCTACTTCTTCGCCTTCACAAACGGCACGCTTGTAGACGACGAGCTCTGCGAGGATATGCTGCGCGTAGGCAATTTCACCCTGGCATTTTCCATAGAGGGCGACGAGGAGGCCACCGACATGAGGCGCGGCAAGGGTACATACCGCAAAGTAATCGAAGCGATGGAGCGCCTGTACGCGCACAGGCTTTTGTTCGGATACTCCACCTGCTATCACCGCTACAACACCGAGAGCGTCGGCTCGGACGAGTTTGTTGACGACATGATTGCACGCGGCTGCCGCTTCTCGTGGAACTTTACCTATATGCCCATCGGCAGGGACGCCCGCGTCGACCTGCTGGCCACTCCCGAGCAGCGCGCCTATATGTACAGGCGTATACGCGAAATCCGCAGCACCAAGCCCATTTTCGCAATAGACTTCTGGAACGACGGCGAGTTTACAAACGGCTGTATAGCAGGCGGAAGGAACTACCTGCACATCAACGCCGCCGGGGATGTGGAGCCCTGCGCGTTCATACATTACTCAAACGTAAACATCCACGACGTATCGCTCCTGGATGCCCTGCGCTCCCCCCTGTTTATGGCCTACCGCAGAAACCAGCCGTTTAACAAAAACCCCCTGCGCCCCTGTCCGCTGCTTGACAACCCCGAAAAGCTTGCCGCCATGGTTAAGGAATCTCAGGCGAAATCAACCGACATGCTCTCGCCCGAAGACGTGGACCTGCTCTGCGGGAAAACCGAAGAAGCCGCCAAGGCCTGGGCGGAGGTCGCCGACCGCCTGTGGGAGGAAAACCCGAAAAGCAGAAAGGCGGTCTACAAGCTCGCGCGTTAACACAGCCAAATAAGACGAGCAATCCGGCAGTTAGGATACTCTCCACGCCTGTTGTTAAGCGGGACAAAAATCGTCTGCATATGTAATTGCACGCTTACAAAACAGAAAAACTGCAGTCTGCAGTCAATTCACCCGGGAAGTACTGCTTTGAGCATATGTTTGACATAAGCTTTGTAGAACGCGAAAGCTTTTTGTTGCCCCCTGCTTGCTGTTGCGATATAATTGCGATATGTGGCAGAAAGAAGAGGGGGTTTATCATGAGAAGAAAGGAATTATTGTCTTCTCTGCTCGGAAGTCTTGTATTGCTTTCACTGCTCATATCCCTGTTCTCAGGCGGGCTCGTTTGCTATGCTTCGACGGGCGAAGCTGAGCTTGCGGGGGCAACAAGGCTCACAATCATACACACCAACGATACCCACGCCAGGGTCAGAGAAGGCGACGGTATGGGCTTTGCGAGGATTTCCGCTATCGTCCGGGAGATTAAAAAGGAAAATCCGAATGTCCTGCTGCTGGACGCCGGGGACACCTTTCACGGGCAGGCGATTGCCAGCCTGAATAAAGGCGAGAGCATTGTGCGTATCATGAACGAGATTGGGTATGACGCCATGGCTCCGGGAAACCACGATTTTAACTACGGCTACGATAGACTGCTGGAGCTTGGCGGGCTGACAAACTTTCCCATATTGGCCGCGAATGTAGAGAAGGAGGACGGCAGCCTCCTGCTCGATATATATTTAATTAAAGAGATAGCCGGCCTGAGAGTGGGCATCTTCGGTCTTGCGACTCCTGACACCACATATAAGACGCACCCTGACAATGTGAAGGGCCTTGTCTTCACAAGTCCGGTAGAGGCTGCAAGGCGGACAGTGGAGATTTTAAAGGACAAGACGGATCTCATAATTGCTGTTTCACATTTGGGGATAGACCCGTCTTCCACGGTTACTAGCATTGAGCTTGCCGAGTCGGTTAAGGGCATCGACCTTATCATAGACGGGCACAGCCATACGGTACTGGAGCAAGGCCTGACGGTCAGCGACACCCTGATTGTCAGCACCGGAGAATACGGCAAAAACCTCGGCGTTGTGGACCTGTATTTAAAAAACGGCAAATTAGCCGGCATTGAGGCCGGCCTCATTACCAAGGAGCTTGCGGCTGAAACGGCTGAGGACGAGGCGGTAGTGAGTGTTATTGAGTCAATAGAAACCGAGCAGACCGAGCTGCTCGGCCAGGTAATCGGCGAAACTGCCGTGGCTCTTGACGGCGCCAGGGAAAATGTACGCACGGGTGAGACAAACCTGGGCAATCTGATTGCCGACGCTATGATGTATGTAACCGGCGCCGACTGCGCTTTTGTAAACGGCGGCGGCATCCGTGCCTCCATTGACGCGGGCGACATTACCAAGGGCGATATAATCTCCGTGCTCCCCTTTGGCAACTATATTGTTACCAAGAGAATGACGGGAGCCGATATCAAGGCTGCCCTGGAACAGGGCAGCAGGGCTTATCCGGAGCCCGCGGGCAGTTTTCCCCATGTTTCCGGTCTTAAATATGTCATAGACATCGGGAGGCAGGCCGGAGACCGTATTGTAAACATAAGCCTGGGTGAAGAACCTCTCGATTTAAGCAGAGAATACGTGGTTGCCACCAATGATTTCATGGCGGCCGGCGGAGACGGCTATACGGTTTTTGCGGACAACGCAACGGTCAACGAATACAGCAGTCTGGATGAGGCGGTTATAGCCTTTGTTGAGTCGAAAGGGACTGTAAACCCCTCCGTGGAAGGCCGCATCGCCGTGCAGGAGACAAAGCCGGAGCCGATGTATTACATCGTAAGTCCCGGCGACTGGCTTGAGAAGATTGCAAAAATGTTCAATACGACCTGGATAAAGCTTCAGGAGCTAAACAGGCTCCCGAATCCGAACCTGATTTTCCCCGGGCAGAAGATTATCCTGCCAAATTAGTTTATATAAAGTCAATAATTGCCGGGAGAAGGCGAAAAGAATGGCAGAGGCTATCAAAAAATAGCCCCTGCCATCCGTTTTTATACTCATCTTCCCCTTTTAACTTTGTTAAGAGCACAAACCGCTTATCAATGGGTCAATACTTTCCGTACTCTTTGACGGTCCTGAACATAGCCTCGACATTTTCCGGCTTGGCTTTGTTAAGCCCCGCCGAGAGCTTGAATATGTAACCTCCGCCCGGAGCGCAGGCATCCAGCAGGCGCTTGCACTCATCCACCACCTGCTCCTTCGTGCCGTATATGAGTAGCGCGCTTGGAAAACCTCCTCCGATACAGGCTATGCCGGCCAGCTTTTTCTTGGTAGCCGCCATGTCCATTTTTTCAAAAGTATAATATACCTTGCCCTTCGGAACCTCGGCAAGACAGTCAAGGCGGCTCATATACTTCCCTTCGCAGAATACGTTCGGTATCATGCCGCACTCGACAATGGTCTCAATCTGTTCCCGAAGATGACGCCAGTAATGCTTCCTGTATTGCTCGTCGTTCATAAAGCCGTCCATGCCCTTATGAAGCATTAACGACACATACTTCCCGGTTTTGCTGCCGTCCTTGTTGTAAGACCTGATGGTACCCAGCATCTCCTGCTGGAACTCATTTGTGTAGCGCTCTATATCCTCCTCCCTGTCATAAAGGTCCATAAGGGAGAGCGCCGTACCGCGGAAGGTATCGCTGTATTTGTCGAACGGCACAACCGCAATTCCCCCGGAGAACGACGGGTAACCCATCTCGACAAATTCTCTGTTCGCCAACGCAGCCTTTTTCCGGAATTCCCTGTAGAAATCCGAAATGGCCCACATGCGCTCTATCGCCTCGCGTATATCGGGGCGCGAAAAGCTGTTGGCGACATCCAAAATACCCCGGTGATTTACATTGATACGAAAATCCTTAAACGGCTCCATAACGGTGGAAACCCGGGGCAGGAACTTGTTAAAATACCAGCCCGTGCGGTCGGAGAAGAATTCGTCGAACTCATCGTCGAGCAAGGCCGGAAACTCGATGAACTGCTGAATGGAATCTTCGCTGATTCTGCTGTCTTTCATTCCGGAAATGAGCATCGTTTTTGAGCCCTGCATCTCATGGCCGGGTCCCTCGCCGAAGTAACTCAGTCCCAAATCGGTAACGACATCCGGGTCAAAATCATTCAGAAACTTTTTTATTGCAATCTTTATCTTTTCGAGGGAAGTATCGTAAATCACTTCGGCCATCGTATACCCTGCGTAATTCACCATAAACTGGCCGCCGGTGATTTCTATAGGCACTCTGTCGGGCTCCTTCAACGACAGCGCGTCCCTCATGCGCTTTAACTTCTCGTCATGCTTCTTCTGGTTTTCAGGCGTCATCATAGAAAAGAACCTCCATTGTCCGCTGCGCTATTGATGTATGTAAATTCAATCACTTTACATTGCTGCTTTCCCTAGTCCAATCCCTTAAGGGAAAATAATTACACTTTAATCTTTACTGGGAAGCGTCACATCACCCTCGGATTTTTTATTGCGATATACGGGGTTCATGGAGACCGAGAAGTGGAGAATCGGCCTGTCCACCCTGATAATTGAAAGAGGCAGGTGTTTAAGGTTTGCCGGCATGAATATTACGCTGCTTTTTGTAAGCCTGTGCAGCTCTCCTCCGATACCAATTTCAATCTCGCCTCCCAGGTCGTAGGGGTCGTCCGGATTGGAGCCGATAAAGCCTACCAGCTCGTCAAAATCATGGGAATGCTCGTCGTGTCTATACAGCGGCCTTACGTCGGAAGCATTCATATACCAGCTTATGTTCATCTGAAATGCCCCCGGGACGTTATTGCTGTCCATCCACAGGACTCTTCTTGCATAAGTCTTATAAAAATCTACGAACTCTTGCGAAAAATCGGGGGTTTTGAGTTCCTGCACAATGTACTTCCCGTACTCGCCCTCGGTGTTCATAAAAATTTTTGACATGCTCGTCCCTCCTGTTAAATATTGTTTATAAAAAATATAATAACCTAAGTGTATTATACCACTACTAATATCAAAATGAGTTTCCAAATCCGGCTGTAAGTCTACAAATCGGAAAGTAAATACCATCTTCACCTTGAAGAATATATTGGTGATTATCAATAATAAATGCGCATGCCGCATAACACGAAAAAAGAACAGCAGCCAAAGGCTGCTGCTCACGTATATCGGGATTATTACGGCTTGAAAACGCCGGTTGTTATTTTACGCAGCTTCTCACCAGCCTTAAAACCTGCTCGAGTTCCGGCAGGCGGTTGAAGCGTATCCTTTCCTCGTCCATCTGGTACTTGACCGGAATTTTGTCGGTGTAAAAGCGCCTGTGCAAAAAGACGTCGACGGTCGAACCGACCGAGAAGGACATCGCGTAGCTTGCTTTTTCCGTAATACCCCTGAGCCTTCTCACGCAGTCCTCGCTAAGTGGCATATAGTCCCCGGGCGCGTCCTGAGGGACGAAAAGCAGGTAAACCTCGCTCAGGAGCTTGTCGCCTATCTCCGCCTCGCGGTACCCGGCTTTTTTGTAATGGGAATAGGCAAAGGTATGCAGAAAATGCCTGTTTACAACCTTATAATCATGGTCGCCCGGCTCGTTTAATGCCGCTTTTATCCAGGTGCCTCCCAAAAACGCGTACTTTTCGCGCAGGTTTGCGTCGATATAGCGGTAATGCGTGCTGACCTCGGAAATCTCGCACTCTATGCCCTTCCATATGCCCTTTGCGTAGTTTCTGCACTGGAAATTCTTCTCCCTGCCGTCGACCGGGAGAAGGGCGCTGCTCTGTACTCCCCCGTAATCCAGCCTGCCCTTGCCGTCATACACAATACTGTCGAAATTCCTGCCCAGCCCGAACATGGTATTTGCCTCGTAGTACAGGGCAAGATACGCTTTTTTCCCGGGCCTGAACATGAAAAAGTAAAATACAATATTGATCAGCGCTACCGCGGCGGCGATTATAATCTGAAAGAACACCAGAACCAGCGCTACAACATAAATGAAAATTATTATTATTGACGTGGTTCTAAGTCTCTTTCGCTTGGTTTCAAGCGTGGCTATATAAGAGTCCGGCTTTTTGTTCATAATGATTTTCCTTACTTTTATTTGATTAGGGCTTTCTATATGGAAGTATATATTATATTTATAAAATCTTCAATAATACAGGAAGAACTTCCTTCATCAGCCTGCTCGGGCTTAGATTCACCTTCTCAGCCGCTTGTGCTCATTTAAGCCCGCAATTAAACGTAAAGCTGTTTTTCGGACAGGCTTTTCGAAACTAAGACCGGCTCCATTGCCCGCATATTGGGCTTTGCACATATGTTATCTTTGACTGTTTGCGGCGGGGCTTATTCAGCAGCTATGAAATATAAATAACAGAGCCGTTAGGGCTGACTGAGCAGTCCTGCGGCTCTGCGTTCCGGCCGTCTGCGGCGGCCTGCTTTTTATTTTTCCTTAGTCCTTCGATTATTTTGCCAGAAGGTTATATAGCAGTTGCGCCATTTCCGCCCTTGTCATATTATCGGCTGGGTTGAGCTTCCCGCCGCTGCCCCGCACGACTCCCGTCTCTACAAGATGCGAGACAGCCTCAAGCGCCCAGGTGTCGAGCAGCCCTGCGTCACTGAAATCGGATAGCGTTTTCCCGGACTTGTCTTCCGGAAGGCGCGATACCGCATTTTGCGCATTGTACAGCAGGGCAAAGGCCTCCTGGCGGCTAATCTCTCTTTCCGGCGCGAAGAGGTTATTGCCTACACCCGCCGATATCCCAAGGCGCTTTGCCGCGGCGAGGTAGCCCGTGTAATAGGTGTCGCCGGCATCGGAGAAGTTGTCGGTGAAGTTTACATCGGGCGCAAGGCCGTAAGCCCTCATCAGCATTACGATAAACTGTCCTCTTGTAAGCAAGCCCTCCGGGCTGAAGTTTCCGTCTCCCGTCCCCAGGGTAATCTCCCTTGCCGCTATAAAGGCCACCGGCTTTGCGTACCAGGCATCGCCAGGAACGTCTTTGAAGCTTTTGAGGTTGTAGCCCACGGCGTAGTAGCTGAAATGCGTTGTGGCAAAGCTTACGGTACCGGTTTCCGGGTCATAGCGACCGCCCGGCACCATGACAAGGTTGCCGGCGCCGTCTATGTACCAGACGACTATGCCCTCGGGGCTTCTCAGTTCGTCTTCCGTCGGCGTATATGGGATTGAAACCCTTACCGGTGCGTCCTCGTTGCTCCAGCTGACCTGTCTGCCGTCAATGGACATCGTAAGCTGAATCAGCGGTCTGTTTCCGATGGCGTTTCTGACATCCTCCGGCAGGTTTGAGCTGTCGCCCCTGCCGAGGGTAATCTGCGCCTTTTCCCCATCTGTGCCGGCAACTCCCGCAAGCATATTGGACTGAATGGTGATGCTGCCCACGTCGGTATTAAGAGTGAGCGTCCCCTGCCCGTCGCCCTTTTTCAAGTTAGATGCCGATAAGCCGAGCGAGTAGCTCCTGACACCCGAGATGGCGGGCATTATTATCTCGGCTTTCTCCTGCGGCCTTGTATGCCAGGGGTCCTCTTCTATGGATACGTTCACACCACCGCCTCCAACCGAGACCGCAACCGTTTTTTCGTCACCGCCTTCGGTCTTTATGTTCGCCCTGTAGGCCGGAGGAGTCGGAGTGTATTCGTCCACGATATAGTTGTATATCCATTTTGCGTACAAATCCACATTATCGTTAATGATTGTGGAGCTTGTGTACTCCTGACCGGTTCCGTTTTGTCCGGTAAACCAGCCGCCGAAGCTGTGCCCGCTTTTTACGGGACTAGCTGGCCACTCTGAACCCAGCGCAGAGCCGCCGCTCACAGTTTTGCTCGCGTAGAGCAAGCCGCCGTCGTAGAAGTTCACGGAATAGGTCGATGTGGGAATCGGCTCAAAGATAGCCTTTAGCCTCACATTGGAACCCGGCATGGTAAACCTGTTGTCCGCAATCGTCACGCTGCCTTCTAAAACCTGCCATTCCTTAAGCCTATATCCATCCTCCGGCGTCGCCGTCACGTTGATTTCACGACCCGCCTGAGCGAAGGGCAAGCTGGCGCTTGCCGTGCCATTTCCTTCAATTTCGACCGTAACTGTGTAATATGCGGGTGCTGTTCCCACTTTCTTAACCCAAACGGTGCTTACACCGTCCGTGTAAGTCAGAAAATCTTCCTTGGTACTTGGAACTGTTATGTCCTCAGGTGCTTTTTCGGTGTCGCCCACCATGACAAATATATCTTCAGCGGAAAGGCTGCCGTATATGGTCACCTCTCCGTCTCCGTAAGAATAGTTTGGCTCAGCCTTCGCGCCCGTACCCGACAATGATACAACATCACCCAGCACTTCAATCGTCCCGCCAAAGGCGTAAACGCCGGTGTACTTGGCTCCCCGGCCTATTACGTCTCCCTCCACTTTTACGTAGGTTTCGCCGCTTGCAAGGACTCCCGCGGCGTTTACGTCTTGAAATGTGGTGCCAAGCACATTGACGCTGCCTTTAACGACAACTTCCGTATCCGGGTTCGTAGCCGTCTGTACACCCGAATGCCCCGCCGTAATGTTACCGTTTACAGTCACTCTGCCGTCTTTCGCGTTGACCCGAACGCCTAAATCGTCGGCAATTATGTCGCCGTTCACGGTTGCTTCACCGCCGTCCAGACTCATACCGGAGCCGTACATATAAAGGCCAATGCCGCCGCTGCCCGAAACCTCCACATTGTTCACAGTGACTTCGGAACCTGCGCCCAGGACATATGCTCCATACATAGTGCTATGGGAGCTGTCCCGTAGGCTTAATTTTCCCGTTCCCGTGCCAGTGAGCTTTAATTTGCCGCCGTCTTTTACCATGATTATATAGTAAATTAAATCGTCGGTGTTGCTGCTCGTATCAATCAGAAGGTCATAGTCGCCAAGGTCGATGTTAATTGTTTTGCCCTCTATTAGGACGGATGAGGTGTGCGTTATATTGGTCAGCAATTTTATGGTGTCGCCGCTTGCCGCCGCACCCAGCGCCTCGGCAAAATCTGCGTACCTGTTGCCTGTACTGATTATCTGGCATACATCGTCCGACGGCGTGGCGCTTGCGCTCGCCTGATCTCCGTTCCCGACACCGTTTACCGCCCGCACCATGAAGGTATATTCAGTGCCGTTGGTTAAGCCCGTGAAGGTGTAGGATGTGTTCAGCTCCACATTCTCCCAGCTTGCTCCGTCATCTTTCGAAACCTCGTAACGGAGGATGGCGCTGCCGCCGTCGCTTGCAGGAGCGATCCAGCTAAGCGTTACCTCGCCGTTTCCCGGCGTCGCGGTGAAGTTTTGAGGAGCGCCCGGGGGAACGGCAGGCTCCTTTTTTACCCAGACAGTAGCTTTTGGGGGGTCGCCGCAGTATTTGAGATAGCCGGGCATATCTACGAAATCTTCCACACCGTCGTCTTTATCCATATGTAGATCTAGCCCGATGTTTATGTAATTGTAGGCCGTAATCGTCCCGTTTACGACGATTCTGCCGTGATTACCCAGCGCTTTGGCACCGCAGCCTCCCGTTCCGAAGACGTATACATCGCCTCTGACATATATTAACGAATTGTCCGCATAGGCGCCGTGCAATGCGGCAGACATATTTTCCGTCATCACCCGAATATTCGTAACCTCGGCTGAGGAGTTGTCTGAAGCCTTAACGCCGTAAGAGACGTTTCCGCCTCTCTGTATGATGTTAAACTCACCCGAACCTTCAAGGATTACGTTGACACCGCCTGTTACCTCAAGTCCGGTTCCGCCCGCGCTGCCCGTGTTGCTGATTAC
>DUPK01000058.1 GCA_012838345.1 Clostridiales bacterium
CTACAACAACCGCCGCAGCAAGGCAAAGCTAAAGGGCCTGCCGCCTGCTCTTCACAGGCAACAAGCCCTCTCGGTTGCTTGACTTTTTCTCTTTTACATTTTGTCTAACTTTTTGGGGTCACTTCAGCAGTACCGCTCATTTATTAATTGGCCGGGAGTACCATCTCCTTTATAACCATCGGCACCAGATGTTCGGCGTTCATATAGAAGGCGCGAGGGGGCTGAATACTATGCAGATTCCCGTTGTAATAGACGTCTTTGTAATGCTCTATAATCTCTTCAACGGTTTTGCCCTGCAGATAATCGTTCACTATCAGGTCCTTCAGGGCTTCTGAGGTCTTGAGGGCGCGTTTCATAAACTCGGCGCAGGCCTCGCCTCGCAGGACCCCGAAGTGAGGGACAAAGAGGTTTTCTATGTTAAGCTCAAGAAGGCGCTCGATATAGTTTACGGAGCTTTTATAGCTCACAAGGAAACCGGGGGCGACGGAATACCCGTCGGCGCTCGCTCCCAGCGATTCGCAGGAGATGAGCGTTTTGTTCCGGGGGATGTAAAACGATATGCAGCATTTCGTGTGGCCCGGCGCTTCCAATACGCGCAGACTCACATCGCCCAAATCTATCGTGTCACCATCGCGCACGATTATATCGACGCTCAGGTCGCCGAGGTCCCCTTCGCTAAACTTTGCCCCGTACTGCTCGGCGGCGCTTTGGTTAAGCTCGCTGATAACGGAAAGGGCCGAGGGCTTTGAGAGGATTTTCGCCGCGTACTCGCTGG
This sequence comes from Clostridiales bacterium, assembly GCA_012838345.1. Taxonomy (GTDB): domain Bacteria; phylum Bacillota; class Clostridia; order Oscillospirales; family Oscillospiraceae; genus DUPK01. Next base: position 776 of record DUPK01000058.1, read on the forward strand.
CAACAACCTTTAAGTCTTTGTAGGCAAGGCGACAGCGGCCGCTGCCCGAGGCGTGGTCGTAATGCGAGTGTGTAAGCAGTATAGAGTCAAGAGGCCTGCCGCCTAGAACCGCTTTTATGTTTTCAATCATTTTATCTGCGCAAAAAGCAAAGCCGGAATCTACGAGCGCGGCTTTCTGCTTCGTGCTGATGAGAAAGGCCGAGCTTCCGGCGAGGGGGGTGACCTTGCTTATGCGCATAAGCTCGTCCTTATAATAATCGCTTACAGTTCTGTTAATACTCATATCCGCTCCTTAATAGCTTCGCTGTTTGGTCTTTTGCTTAAATCTAATCCGGCCGCTCGGGGTATAAAGCAATTACACCATAAACCGACAGGAAATTCAAGGCGCTGTTCTCGGATTCGTGGAAATAATTGTATACAATCACTGGCAATTATTGTTTTTCCCTGCTATAATTATATAAGCGGAGCTTTTTCAGAGCAAAATAAACTGAAAGAGGTGTGTGCCTTGGCGCTTGAAAGGACCTTTGTCATGCTTAAACCGGATTGCGTTAAAAGACGCTTGGTCGGAGAGGTAATTTCCAGAATCGAGAAGAAGGGCTATAAAATCACCGATATAAAAATGTCAGAACTGGACGAGGCTTTTGTCCGTGAGCAGTATTCCCATCTTATTGGCCGCAGCTTTTTCCCCGAACTGCTTAAATATATGACCTCGGGGCCGGTCATCGGCATGGTGGTGGAAGGGGAAAGCGCCGTAAGGATTATGAGAAAGCTCATAGGCGCAACCAGGGTTGCGGACGCCGAACCAGGGACAATAAGAGGCGACTTTGCCTTCACCGATACCGAGAACGTTGTTCACGGCTCGGATTCTCCCGAGAACGCGGAGCTTGAAATCAACCGCTTTTTCAGGTACAAAGTGCCGAGCAAGGTATAGTAAACCGGGGAGTCTCGCAGTAAGACTCCCCGGTTTTTCGCAGTCTATAGCAAAAAGGTTTTTAGCGTTGGCAAAACCCGTCAGGCCGTCCTCTCCAGTGCGGTCTGGGCGCGCCTGTATGCCTCGTAGAGCTTACCGTAGTTCGGGTTTCCCGCTGTGTCCATCAGATATGCCTCTTCGTCCGCGTCATCGGCTCTGTTTCGATTGAGCATCTTTATAAAGACTTCCGCTCTGTGCCTTCCGAAGCCGTGCCCGTAGTAGAAGCCGCCACCCAGGTCTATGACGTTTTCCCCCTGCAGCTCGGGCGTCGCGGGGTCGACATCGGGGTTTTTGAAGTATCGGCGGTCGCCGGGAAGGTAGACATCCGCCCTGCCCATAAGCCCGACCTCCCGCAGCAGCGGCTCAATGCGGTACCAGTTCATAAGATATATTCTTGTGAAGGTATTGTCAAAGGCCTCGTCGCCGAACACTTCAAGAAGGGACTTGTAGTAGACTATCAGCATGGCGGTGGCGCACTCCGTGCCGTACTTGTGGCTGTTTTTGTATATGTCTCTTACCGCTTCCGAGGGCTTGACGCTCGCCTTGAGCGCAAAGCCGCCGTCCGGCATCCTGTCCCAGTATTCCTTGTTGCAGAACGATTCGCGAAAGACCCTGAAGGCAAGGCGGCTTCTGTTAAGCGCCTCGGCGGCCCTCACGATTTCGCTGCGGAGCTTAAGCTCAAAGTCGAGCCGCTCCTCGGAGGAGAAATTGTGCCTTCCCTCATCGGAGAGAAGTATGCGCAATATTTGACTCTCGGTAGTGTTTACCGGGTATAATCTCATGAGCGTGGCGGTGTCGGCGGGCTCGTTTTTAATCAGAATCATGCAAACTCCCCTCTCTCCGACATGGCAATGCTGACCTGCTGGGCAAGGTCTTTGCTCAGCCACTCCTGCCAATTTTGCCTGTCTTGGCTTCTTATCTTCGCCGAAAAAGACGAGAGCAGCCTGCGCTTATCACTCGGCGCCCTGCGGTAGTCAAGGAGCCTGAGCAATTCGTTTTGCGTAAGCGGCTCCAGGGGTTCCCCCTTTTTTGGCGAAATGCGCTTTCCGAGGTAAACGGCCTCGTCGTCGACCACCAGGGGCTCCGGCTCGGAGGTCTGCTGAAAATGCTGCCCGGTAAAGAGCATGAAGGGGCTGTTTTCATCTAGCCAGGAGATGAAATTTTCGTATAGCGCCTGCCTTGCTCCGTAATCCGAATAGTCCTCGCAAGAGGGCAGGCGCAGGAGCTTGCAGGCAAGCTCGACATCGCGTTTTTCATACGAGAGAATAAATCCTGCGACGAGCCTTAATGAATCCGGCTCGTAAGCCTCAAAAAAGCTCCAGACAAGGTCGTGGATGTAGAGCCCTTTTCGGTTCCGCCTGAAAATGAGCTCGCAAACCTGCGGGAGGATGGCGGTATATTTGTATTTTTTAATCAGCAGGGCTGCGCAGGTGTCAATTACGGCGTCGTAGGCGTCGTATTGCTCGAAATGTCCGTCCCAGCCATGCCCCGTTTCAAACATCCATTTTAGCGCCTCAAATTCAAAGGGGCTTTTTTTCTTCGAGTTTAAGCCGGGATTTCCGGCTTTGAGGGCGCATATCCTGATAGCCTCGTAATTGCGCGGGCTAAGTTCCGAAATGCCCATAGCCCTGATTTCCGGCATAAGTACAAACAAAGTGGGAAAGCAAAGGTTAGGGTCGTTTATCAGTCTAACAGCCCTTCTTCTGTCCCGCATAGCAAGGCTGCGAAACTTAAGCCTCAGGTGCTCGGTATCGCCGTCCCGCCATAGACTGTCAAGGTAGCTTAGATTATTACTGTCCATCGCCATAATTCTCCTTTTATGCTGTTACTATATGTTATTACGAAGCCCGCTTAATGTTCTTCATAAAAGGAGAGAGCAGGATAAACAAAACAGGCGCAGCCTTATATGCTGCGCCCGTCTTATACTCAATCAAACTTATACCGCGCGGGTAACCTTGCCACTGCGTAAACATCTGGTACAGACATGAACACGGCGGGGAGTACCATCCACAATTGCCTTTACCCTCTTGATGTTCGGTTTCCAGGTCCTGTTGGTGCGCCTGTGAGAGTGGCTTATCTGGATACCAAAGGAAACACTCTTATCGCAAAACTCGCACTTAGCCATCTGCTGCACCTCCTTGCATGTGGCACTGATAAATAGATCGAAAAAGATAACGACCATTATAATAGCAAAGATTAGAGGAAAATGCAAGTGTTTTTTTAAGCGGCGATTATGCTTGCAATTAAAAACCTTTTTGTATACAATTTAACAAAGGCAATAGCTACAAATGAAGTGGAAGGACGTGGGCCGTAAGTGAGCAATTATACCGTCAAGCTGTCCGTAATAGAAAAGGAGTTCTCGCTTGAAGTTGTAAACAGGTCGAGCAATTATGACGATATTGTTATATCCACGCCCGATATAAACAGGCCTGCCATACAGCTTGCGGGATTCTATGAGTATTTCGGCGAAAAGCGCATGCAGGTCATGGGCATTGTGGAAACGGAGTACATGAAGAGCCTTACGCATAAGCAGAGGCTTGAGAGCTTCGACAAGTTCTTCTCCTGGAACATACCGGCGCTCGTCGTCTGCCATGGCAGGGCGCCGCTTGAAGAATGCATCGAAATGGCCAGGAAGCACGACAAAACCGTCCTTGCCACGCAGAGGGACACCTCCGATTTCATAGCTGGCCTGGTGCTGAGCCTGAAAAGCCATCTCGCCCCGCGAATAACAAGACACGGTGTGCTCGTCGAGGTTTACGGCGAGGGAATTTTGCTGCTCGGGGAGAGCGGCGTTGGAAAGAGCGAGACTGCCATAGAGCTTGTTAAGCGCGGTCACCGCCTCATAGCGGACGACGCCGTGGAGATTATGAAGATTTCGGACAGGGATTTGATAGGCAGAGCCCCTGAATTAATACGCCACTTTATAGAGCTTCGCGGCATAGGCGTCGTGGACGTGCGCAGGCTCTACGGCATGGGCTCTGTAAAGACCGCCGAAAGGATAGACCTTGTAATAAACCTTGAGCCCTGGCAGGAGGAAATGGTTTACGACAGACTTGGCATAGAAAACCAGTATATGACTATAATGGGAGTGGATGTTCCCTCGCTCACGGTGCCCGTTAAGCCCGGGCGCAACCTCGCGGTGATTGTGGAGGTCGCGGCGATGAACAACAGGCACAAAAAGCTGGGACACAACACCGCCGAGGAGTTTTCCGAGAGGGTCAACGAGTTTTTTGATATAAGTTTCAGTAGAAATCTATGAGGGAGAAGCCATGGGACTTGATAAGCTGATTAGCGATTTGAAAAGAAAACTGCCTTCGCTTGAGATGCTTCCTAACGAGCCGATGAGCCGCCACACCTCGTTTAAAATCGGCGGACCCGTTTCCGTCATGGCTTTTCCGGCCTCGGCGGAGGAGCTTAGAGCCCTGCTGGAGGAGCTTAACAAAGCTGGCGTTAAACCTTTTGTCTTCGGAAACGGGACAAATCTGCTTGTTCAGGACGAACCATTAAATATCTTTGCGATTAAGACAAATCAGCGACTTAACGAGATTCGTCTCACCCCTGACGGGGGCGTTTTCGCCCTCAGCGGCGCGCTGCTTTCATCCCTTGCGGTATTTGCCCAGAAAAACGGGCTTGCGGGGCTAGAGTTTGCCCACGGCATACCCGGCAGTCTGGGCGGGGCCGTCTGCATGAACGCGGGGGCCTACGGCGGCGAGATGAGCCAGGTCGTGGAGAGGACGGAGTACCTCGACGACAGTCTGGAGCTTAAATCGGTTTCCGGCGCTGAGCATGATTTTTCCTACAGGCACAGCCTGTTCTCAGACTCGGAGAAGATTGTTGTCTCCGCGATTATCCGCCTTACGCCGGGCGACCCGGCCGGGATAAAAGAGAAAATGGATGAGCTTGCTACCAGGCGCAGGGGCTCCCAGCCTTTGAACATACCGAGCGCCGGCAGCGTTTTCAAGCGCCCGGCGGGCGGCTACGCCGCTGCTCTGATTGACTCGGCGGGCCTTAAGGGGCTTAGGGTCGGCGGCGCCCAGGTCTCGGAGAAGCACGCGGGGTTCATAGTGAACCTCGGCGGCGCGACCTGCAACGACGTTCTGCGCCTCATAGATAAGGTGAGAGAGAGAGTTTTCAAAGAGCACGGAATACGGCTTGAGATGGAGATAAAGCACATAACGGGTTGATTTGGAGGGCTTGCCGTGAAGTTTCTGATAATATCCGGTTTGTCCGGCGCCGGAAAAAGTAAGGCCGCCGGAATACTGGAGGACATGGATTTCTACTGCGTGGACAATATGCCCGTGGTTCTGATGCCGAAGTTTGCCGAGCTTTGCCTTGCCACAAGGGGCAGGTACGAGTGCGTCGCGCTCGTTACGGACATAAGGGGGCGTGAGAGCTTCGACGAGCTCTTCAAGGCGCTGGACGAGATGTACAAAATGGGCCTTGAATACCAAATCCTCTTCATAGAGGCCTCCGTAGACACCATCGTGCGCAGGTACAAGGAGACCAGGAGGAGGCACCCTCTCGATACGGACGGCGACATAGAGGGCGCAATCAGGCGCGAGAAGCAGCTGCTCAGCGCGGTCAGGGAGCGGGCGGACTATATAATCGACACCACAGACTTTCAGGTAAGCCGCCTTCAGAACGAGCTGTTTCGCCTTTTTGTGGGCAATAAAGAGGAGCGCACGATTGACGTAAACGTAATCTCCTTCGGTTTCAAATACGGAATTCCGACGAACGCCGACCTTGTGTTCGACGTCAGGTTCCTGCCGAACCCGTTTTACGTTACGGAGCTGGCCTCCAATAGCGGGCTCGACGCGCCCGTGCGGGAGTATGTGTTCAAACACGCCCAGACAAGGGAGTTTATGAAGAAGCTCGAGGACATGATAGAGTTCCTGCTTCCGTTATATATTGAAGAGGGCAAGTACTCGCTTGTCATAGCAATCGGCTGTACCGGAGGGCACCACCGCTCGGTTGCGATAGCCGAGGAGCTCGGCGCCTTCATCGAGGGCAAGGGTTACCATGTAAAGACAAGCCACAGGGATATTGAAAAATAGTTTTCCTGGCACATTGGGGGAGGTGCTTACCATGTCTTTTTCATCCGACACAAAAAAGGAGCTTTGCAAGTCAAATCCCCGCCCCTGCTGTGCACTGGCCGAAATGTACGGCGTTCTTTTGTACTGCAATACCTTTACAAATCGCGAGATTAAAATAATTACCGAGAGCAGGGCGCTTGCCCGAAGACTGCCGCGGCTCATGAAGCGCGTTTTTGGCCTTGCTTTCGATGCGCAGCCCTCAGAGGGGGAAAAAGGGAAGCTCAACTTCGCAATCAACTCGCCCGAGAAGATAAAAAAAATATTCGCAGCCTACGGCTACGATTCAGAAAAGCTAATAGCGCATCAGGTTAACCTCAGCGTGCTGGAGGACGACTGCTGCCGCGTATCCTTTATCCGCGGGGCTTTTTTAACCGGCGGCTCGGTGACCGATCCTGAAAAAAGGTACCACCTGGAGCTTGTCACCGATCATTATAACGTAAGCCGCGGGACTTTCGCGCTTCTGCTCGACATGGGCTTTACTCCCAAGGACATCTCCCGGAACGGAAACTACATTATCTATTTCAAGCAGAGCGAAGCCATAGAGGATTTTCTGACGACCATCGGGGCGCCCGTTGCCGCGATGAAGGTCATGTCCGCAAAAATCGAAAAGGACATACGCAACAGCGTAAACCGCAGGGTCAACTGCGAGGCTGCAAACGTCGGGAAAACCGCATTTGCGGCTCTCGACCAGATAAGAGCGATAGAGAAGCTCGAGAGAGCGGGGATACTGGAGACCCTGCCCGAAAAGCTCAAGGAAACCGCAAGGCTGAGAAAGGAAAACCCCGAGGTCAGTTTAAGCGAGCTTGCCGGAATGCTAAGCCCTCCGGTCAGCAAGTCCTGTTTAAACCACAGGCTGAGAAAGCTAATAAAGCTCGCGGAAGAATGACCTTCGCGCCCCGCGCGCTTTACGAAAGCCTCAGGGCGGCATAGGCTGCCAGAATAGTCTGGAGCGCGAGAATAAGCGGTATAAGGATGACAAACTTTTTGTGCCTTGTCTTGTGTCGCATTAGCTTCATCCCGAGCAAAACGCCGAGCGAGCCGCCCAGTGCGGCGATAAGGAAAAGCGTCCTTTCGGGGATTCTTCTCTTGCCGCGTACGGCCCTGCGCTTGTCAAGCGCCATTATATGTATGCCAAGGGCCGTCATAAGCCCGAAGTAAGCGATACAAAGGTTTAACAGCATCAATACACCTCAGGAAAAAGTACCTGCCTTTTGTCACAGGCAGGTACTTTTGTTTTTACAGCTTTATGGCTTCAAAATAGCCCTTCATATCGGCGATTTCAGCCGTTGCGTCCTCAAGATAGAAGATGCCGAGCACATTGCCGGTTTCTTCGTTGTAAAGCCGCCTTAAGTTCGGTGACTGCTCAAACACATAGTCCGACAGCTCCTTGCGCTCGTCAAAGACAGCCTTGCCCCTTATTCTTATCCACTGCCTGTCCTTGTTGCAGGCGCAGATTTCAACGTTCGGGTTTTCCACAGTCTGCTTATAAGACAGCTTGTGCTTACCCATGCCGAAGTACAGCTTGCCCTCATACTCGACGCAAAGGCCGAAGGGGCGAACCCTCGGACAGTCCCCGTCTACCGTGGCGTAATAAAAAACGCCTGCGTCCTTAAGAAAATCATAGACCTTCTTGCTCATTATAACATCTCCTTTGTTAAAAATATATTGCATGCATTTTTTATCTATTGTAACATCCGGGAACTTATATGGCAATAGTTTTAAAGCCCTATCATAAACGGGGACAACCGGTAATAAGAATAAAGAGCGGAGGGGATTGAATGGGCGAGGAGTATCTGATTTCAAGATTTTACAGCGCTGCGGCCCTGCTCCCGCAGGGGCTCAGAGATACCTTCGGTCGCCTTTCCGACGGCGAGAAAGCGCTGGCCGAGGAGTTCAGGCTCCGGGCGGGGCTGCTGCCGAGCGTACTGCTGCCGGAAGGCGAGAAAAGGCTGGGCACAAAGACGGTCAGCCCCCGCGACCTTGCCGACATTCTGGAAATCGCGACCGAGTCGTCCCTGCACTCCTCGAAAGAAAGCATAAAAAACGGCTTTGTCACAGGCCTGGGCGGGCACCGTATTGGAATTTGCGGGACCGCGATTATGAAGAGCGGCGAAATAGACGGAATCCGCGCCATATCCTCGCTCTCCGTAAGGATAGCAAAGGAGATTAAAGACTGCGGCCGGGAAGTTGCGCCAAAGCTTATTGAAAACGGGCAGTTTTTATCGGCAATTGTAATCTCCCCGCCTGGGGGCGGCAAAACGACCCTGCTCCGGGACCTTATACGCCAGCTTTCAAACCGCGGCTTTAAGGTGGCGCTGGCCGACGAGAGGAACGAGATTGCCGCGGTGCGCGGAGGAATCCCGCAGACCGACGTGGGTGTAAGGACTGATGTGCTCTCCTCCTGCCCGAGGGACCAGGCAGTAATGCTGCTGCTTCGCACCATGAGCCCCGACATTATCGCGATGGACGAGATTACGGCGCCGCGGGATGCAAGAGCCCTTGAGAGCGCCTCAAACTGCGGCGTAGGGCTTCTTGCAACGGCGCACGCCCTGGATGTCTCGGAGCTCTGCGGCAGAGGGCTGTACCGAGAGCTGCTCTTGCAGGGCATATTCAAAAAAGCCGTCGTAATAAGCAGGACGAAGGGAGCACGCAGCTTTTCCGTTCAGGATTTGGGGGGATTATGTTGACTAAGATAATCGGCGCGCTAATGGTCACTGCCGCCACGACCTCGCTGGGGCTGATGTCGGCAAGGCAGCTGAAAAGAAGGGTCAGGAGCCTGCGCTCGCTGGTGGGCGCTCTCGACATCATGCGCTCTGAGATTTGCACGCGTCTTACGCCCATGCCGGAGCTTCTGGAGCTGCTTGCCGCGCAAAGCGGCGAGCCGGCTAACATTTTTTTCGCAAACTGCCTGATAAAGCAGCGCTCTATGCGGGGCAGGCCTTTCGTGGAACTTTGGCTCTCGGCGCTGAAATCCACGCAGGAGCTGGAACTCAATGAAAACGAGCTGGAGCCTTTAACAGAGCTCGGCTCCGCCCTCGGCCGCTACGACACAGACAGACAGGGCGAGGCTATACTCGCCGCGAGGAAGAGGCTGGAAGCGTTTCTCCAGAAGGCGGAGAGCGAGAGGGACAGGGAGAGCAAGACAAGGACAATGCTGGGCATAGCCGCCGGAGTGATGATAACAATCATTTTGATTTAGAGGTTTTTAGTATGGACGTGACACTGATATTCAAGATAGCCGCGGTAGGCATCATGGTAACCATAGTGAACATACTGCTCTCGAAGTCCGGCAGGGACGAATACGGCCTGTTCGTAAACCTCCTGGGGCTGACAATCGTGATACTGATAATAGCGCCGGAAATAAAGAACCTCTTCGGTGTCATCCGGTCGCTATTTAATCTGTAAGCCATGGACCTCCTGGTGAAAGCCGCCGCAATCGGCGTTTCGGGCGCCACGATTGCGATTTTGCTCAAGAAGAACACTCCCGAAATTTCAGCCCTGGTGTCCATTGCCGCGGCCGTTGCGATACTTATACTAACACTGGACAAATTCCTGGACATAAGCGGCTTTATCTCAGAGCTTGTCGAGGCGGCGGGGCTCACGTCCGCCGTCGTGTCGCCCGTTGTCAAAACTGTTGGCATAGGGCTTATTACCAAGCTCTCCTCGGATATATGCAAGGACGCAGGGCAGAGCACCGCCTCAACCGTGGTGGAGACTGCCGGCTCCATAGCGGCTGTTACAGTTGTGCTCCCGCTCATGAAAACAGTGTTCAGAATGATAAGCTCACTGATATAAGGACAATGGCCTAAAGGGCGATTGCCTTTACTTACTAAAGGAATGGTTTTATGAAAAAGCTCCTGATATTTGCCCTTTTGCTTATTATCCTGCCGACGGCGGCGAGGGCAGAGGTCGATATAATCGAAAGCCAGTACGAAGCGCTCGGCGGGGACGAGCTTAAAGACGCGCTCACGGGCGAGGCTAAGGATATGCTCGAAGGGGTAGAGATTAAAGACGGCTCGAACTTTACCGAGGGCTTTAAAAAAATCCTCGGGAGCGTGGGAACCAGGCTCGGCGAGATTTTGAGAAAGGGAATATCGAGCGCCGCGATACTCATTGTCATAGCCATACTCACAAGCCTTTCCGAGACTATATACGAGAGCCTGTCCTCGGGCTCGGCTCCCAATTACATACATCTCATAGGCACGATAGCGATAGCCGGCATAGCCGTAAGCGATGTCGGTTCCTTCCTTCGCTTGGGCAGCAACACGGTCTCCGAGCTCAGCGCCTTTTCCAAGGTGCTGCTGCCCACCTTAACCGCTGCTGCGGCGGCGGGTGGGGCTGTCACCTCGGCTGCCGCAAAATACGCGGCGACAGCGCTTTTCCTAGATATTCTCATTACAGTCGCCGAGAGAGTGCTGGTGCCGCTGATTTACGCTTATACCGCCTCGGTTGTGGCCTGCGCCGCCATAGGAGGAGAGGCGCTCTCCGGGGCTGTAAACGTCCTCAAATGGGTGGCAAACGTCGTGCTGACTGCGGTGGTGCTGCTTTTTATCGCCTATCTCACGATAAGCGGCGTTGTCACGGGCACCGCCGACGCTCTCACGACGAGGGTCGCCAAGACCACTATTTCGACGATACTGCCGGTTGTGGGCGGCATTATTTCCGACGCTGCCTCGTCGATTCTCGCCGGGGCGAACATGCTGAGAAACGCCATAGGCATTTACGGGCTGCTCGGGGTTACCGCAATGTGCATAATTCCGTTTTTAAGACTTGCTGTCCAGTACCTCTGCTATAAATTCGCAGCGGGAATCACCGCTGCGGTGTCGGCTTCGAGGATTTCAAAGCTTATCGGCGGGATAGGCACGGCCTTCGGGCTTATGATGGGCGTTACGGGGAGTGCGGCGGTTATTTTGTACTTCAGTATAATCTCCCTGATAAAGGCGGTGGGGATATGATAGGCCTTTTCAGGAGCTGGATACTGGGATTAACCGCCGCCTCGATAATAGCGGCGGTGCTCATATCAATATCCCCCGCGGGCAAGCCGCGCAAAATCACGACCTTTGCCGCGGCCTTTATGCTCGTGGTAGCCATGGTTAAGCCGATACTAAGCTTTGACTTTAGCACGTTTCAAAGCTCGGTGCTCAAATACGGCGTCATGGCCGAGGACTACTCGTCGCTTCTTAAAGAAGAAAACTACAGATTGATGAGGGTTATCATAGAGGAGCGGTCAAGCGCATATATATCGGACAAAGCGAAAAATATCGGCATAGAGGACATCGCCGTTACGGTGCTGACGCAGAAGGGGGATGATGGCTATCCTTATCCGCAGGAAGTTTCTATAGAGGCAAGGTGTACGCAGGCGCAGAAGACAGCTCTTACAGACTACATAGAAAGTGAATTCGGAGTGCCAAAGAGCAAACAGCATTGGAGCGTCAGAAATGGAAATTAGGGATTTTTCAAAGAAAACGAACGGGATGCTCGCAAAACTGAAGAAAAACGGCCTGATAGCCGCGGCGCTCGTCCTCGGCGCCGTGCTGCTGCTTATGCCGACCGAAAATTCCGGCTCGGGCACTTCGGAGAGCAGCCGCGGACTGAGCGAGCCGGTGTTCTCGCTTGCCGAGCAGGAGAGGAAAATCGAGGAGGCCCTCTCGAAAATCTCGGGAGCGGGCAAGGTGAAGGTTGTGCTTACACTCAAAAGCGGTACGGAACGCATACTCGCCTCGAACGAGGAGATTTCCGATTCGCAGAGTAGGGTCACGTATGTGACCGTGCAGACGGGCTCCGGCGTTCAGACGGTTGCGGTGAGATATAACTACCCCATATACCAAGGCGCGCTGGTAGTGTGCCAGGGCGCAGGGAATGCGGCCGTAAGGCTGCAGATAACGGAGGCGGTGGCTGCCCTCACGGGCCTGACCACGGACAAAATAACGGTGACAAAAATGGGTGATTAGGAGGATAGGCAGTGAAAGTTTTCAAAAGGAACGCGGTAATTCTGACGGTTATAGTCTTTGTGTGCGCGGCGGTTTATCTCAACTGGGCCTACAGCAAAAGCAAGGAGGCGGTAATGCCCGAAACGCCCGAGGACCCCGGCGTCGCGGGGGAGTCGGTCGGCCTTTATTACGAAGGCGATGCGGTCAGCGTATCCGATTATTTTTCAGTCGTAAGGCTTGACCGCCAGCAGGCAAGGGACGAGGTGCTTAACCAGATTAACGAGGCGATTGAGACAATGAGCATGTCGCAAGAGGCTTTGGACAACACGATGGCGCAGATAATGAACATATCGCAGATTTCGCTCAACGAAACAGAAATTGAGAATATGATTAAGGCAAAAGGCTTTGCCGACTGCGTGGTGTTTTTAAAGGATGATTCCGTTTTCGTGGCGGTGGCTAGCCCCGAGGGGGGACTGACCGAGAGCTCGGTCGCCCAGATAGCGGACATCATAACTCAGGAAACGTCGGCTGGCCTCGACCAGATAAGAATAGTCGAAGTCAAGTAAAGACGCTGTGCTCCGGGCAGGACCATGTAAAAACCCGGAGCACTTTGTTTTTCTGTTTTTCAAGGCTGAAACCTTTTTGATAAGCTATATAATTTGCTTTATTTTTTCAGAAATATGTGGTAAACTAATACGAAAATGAAAGGGGTGTCTTAAGTGGGTGAAAACAGGGAATACATTACGCGCTCCGACGAGAAGGGAAGCATCAATATATCTGAGGATGTCATCTGCATAATTGCAGCTGCTGCGATGCGTGATGTGTCCGGAGTCGACGGATCACCTAATACCTTTAGCGACGACATTGCTGGCCTGCTGGGAAAGAAATCCGCCTCCAGAGGCGTTAAGATTCGAATTGAAGAGGAAGCCGTAAAGGTTGACGCATATATAATGGTCCGCTTCGGATATGTCATCAGCGACGTTGCCAGGGAAGTGCAAAACGCCATAATCAATTCAATTGAGGCCACGACTGGCCTTGCTGTCCCTGAGGTCAACGTCCATGTCTGCGGTATAACCTTCGACAAGGAAAAATGATTTGAGCGTTTTGGCTAAGGCCCGAGGGCAAAAAGCCCTGGCAAAACGCGCAGCCTGTCCGGGTGATTTTCGGGCCTTGCTTTAACCTGCGTTTTATTTGTCACGCAAAAAGTCCGGCGCTTGCTTTTATTTAGCTGCGCGGCACGTAAACCCCTTGTCGCGGCAGGGGGTTTATTTCTGTAATAGCAGCCTGAGCGGTGTCGCCTTACACCCGCGCAAGGTCGGGACTTCCGCGCCGCGCCTCGTTTAGGGCGGAGGGCGGAGCGCCAACCTATAATCCGAAAATGCAATGCGGCTTAAACTTATTGATCTTCAGGCTAAGATAAGAGAGGTAGTTTTCTTTGAAGAGAAGCACGGCGAGGGAAATAGCGGTCCACTTATCGTTTGGAATGGCGGTGAACGATCTCCCCGCCGAGGAACTTTTGTCGGATTTTTTCGACAAGGAGCACTACAAAACCCTTGCGGAAGAGTACATGATTTATGACGATTACCCCAACTCAAAGCAGCTTGACTATATAAAGAGAATCGCCAAGGGCGTCGCTGAGCACACGGTGGAGCTTGACGGCTATATCGAAAAATACTCGAAGGACTGGAAAATATCGCGTATATCGCGCGTCGCCGTCGCGATTATGCGCGTTGCGATGTTCGAAATGCTCTATATGCAGGAAGTGCCGGAGAAGGTCGCGATAAACGAGGCCGTCGAGCTTGCAAAGAAGTATGAGGAGAGGGAGACTGTTTCGTTTATCAACGGAATTCTCGGCAGCTTTCTGAAAGAGGAGCTGAAAATTGGTGAGTAGGGTTTGCCTTGCCTTCGACACCAGCAACTACACGACCTCCGTCGCCTGGTTTGACGGAGAGCACGGTGAAAATGCCGGCAAGCTCCTGGACGTGCCCGTGGGCGCACTCGGGCTCAGGCAGAGCGAGGCGCTGTTTTCCCACCTTAAGAGGCTGCCCGAGGTCATAGGGATGCTGAAGCTGAAAAGCGGCCTTGAGATTTCCGCTGTTGGCGCTGCTTCAAAGCCCAGAGAGGACGAAAACTCGTACATGCCCTGCTTTCTGGCGGGGCTTTCGCAGGGCTCCTCAATTGCCGAGGCCTTAGAGCTGCCCTTCTGCTCCTTTTCGCACCAGCAGGGGCATGTTGCCGCGGCCGCGTGGTCTGCGGGAAGGCTTGATTTGCTGGATACGGAGCACCTTGCCTGGCATATTTCGGGAGGGACCACTGAGCTTTTACTCGTAAGACCCAATGGCAGGGGAATAAGCTGCGAAAGCATAGGCGGCACGACGGACCTTGCTGCTGGCCAGCTCATAGACAGGGCAGGGGGGCTATTGGGGCTTAATTTCCCAGCGGGGCGGGAGCTTGACGAGCTCTCGCGCAGGTCGGCGTCGAAGGATTTCTTCGCGCCTAGGGTAAACGGGCTCGGCTTCTCGCTCTCGGGCGTTGAAAACAAGGTGCGGGAATACTATTTGAGCACAAAAAGCAAGGAGGATACGGCCTACTTTGCTCTGCGTTCGGTTATATCGGCAATCGAGCGCGCGACGAAAAACGCAAGGGAGCGGTACGGGGATTTGCCCGTGCTGTTCTCGGGCGGAGTGGCCTCGAATCTTCTTCTGCGCGGCATGGTGGACGGCGTTTATCCAGAGCCGCTATACGCGCGCGATAACGCCATGGGGATAGCAGTACTTACACACAGGCAGGTGTTCGGATGAACGCAAAGATTTACGGGGTCACGGAACTTAACAACAGGATAAAGGCGCTGCTCGATTCGGACGCGGAACTTACCGCGGTATTTGTGCGCGGCGAGCTGTCGAATTACAAAATCTACCCCTCAGGCCACCACTATTTCACGCTCAAGGATCAGGAGGGGACGCTGCGTGCCGTTATGTTCAGGCGCGAAGCCTCGAAGCTGCGCTTTAAGCCCGAAAACGGCATGAAGGTCATCGCCTTCGGAAGGGTCACGGTCTTTCCGAGGGACGGGCAATACCAGCTCTACTGCGCCGAGCTTTCGCCCGACGGGATAGGGGAGCTTCACATAGCCTTCGAGCAGCTCCGGGACAAGCTCTACAAAGAGGGGCTGTTCGACAAAGACAGGAAAAAGCCGCTGCCAAAGTACCCCGAAAGGATAGCGGTGATTACATCCCCCGCGGGCGCGGCGGTGCGCGATATTATCAGGGTGCTCGGCAAGCGCTACCCCTGTGCAAAGGTAATCGTCCTGCCCGTCAGGGTGCAGGGCGCCGAGGCGCCGCCTGAGATTGTCGGGGCGATAAGATACGCAAACAAGTATAAGGTGGCCGACCTCATAATTACGGGGCGCGGCGGCGGCTCAATCGAGGACCTGTGGGCTTTCAACGACGAGCGGGTCGCGCGGGCGATATTTGAATCCGAGATACCCGTCATCTCGGCGGTGGGGCACGAGCCGGACGTTACGATAGCGGACTACGTTGCGGACCTGCGCGCGGCGACACCCTCAAACGCGGCGGAGCTTGCCGTGCCGGACTCGGCGGAACTGCGCGAAACGCTGCTTAGCACGCAAATCCGCGCGGTACAGGCCCTAAACCGGATGATTTCGCAGCGCAGGGACAGGCTTATGACACTCGCCGAAAAGCGGGTCATGAAAAGTCCTCTCAACTACATAGAGGACAGGCGCCTTTTGCTCGACCATTTGCAGAAGCATTTTATTTCGGCGGCTCAGAGGATAGTCGCGATTAAGAAGGAGCGATATGTGCACCTTGCGGCCTCGCTGGACGCGATGAGCCCGCTGAAGGTTCTCGGGAGAGGATACAGCCTTGCGCAGAAATTGGACGGCACCGTAATAAAGACCGCCGCTGAGGTTCAGTGCGGGGAGACAATAGACCTTCGCCTTAGCTCCGGCGCTCTGAAATGCGAAGTGAAAGAGAGGTTTGAAGCGTGAAGGAAGATTTGACATTCGAAAAGGCCATGGCAAGGCTGGAGGAGATAGTGAAGCTCTTAGAGCGCGGCGACGCGCCGCTGGACACCTCACTCAAGCTTTTCGAGGAGGGGACAATGCTTATCCGCAGCTGCGGGGAGTACCTTGACAAGGCCGAGCAGAAGGTGGTAAAGCTCATGAAATCCGAAACCGGCGAGCCTGTGGAGCTGCCGTTTGAAGCAGGGGAGAACTAGTGCAAAAAGCATACGAAAGATATAAAAACTTAGTAGAGGCGCGGCTTCGCAAATTCTTTCTGGAGGGCCTGCCACAGAAAAGACTGCTTGAAGCCATGCGCTACAGCCTTCTGGCGGGCGGAAAGCGCATACGCCCGGTGCTGACGCTCGCCTTCTGCGAGGCATCGGGCGGCAGGGCGGAGGATGCCCTTGAGTTTGCCTGCGCAGTTGAGATGCTGCACACCTATTCGCTCATACACGACGACCTGCCCTGCATGGACGACGATGAGCTGCGGCGCGGTAGACCCACCAACCACGTCGTTTTCGGCGAGTACACGGCCGTTATCGCCGGGGACGCCCTGCAGGCTGCGGCCTTTGAAACAGTACTGAACGCTCCGCTGAACTCCGAAAAGAAAGCGGAGGCAGCACTAGTGCTGGCGAAAGCTGCTGGAGCGTACGGGATGTGCGCGGGGCAGCAGCTCGACATGGAGGGCGAGGGGAAAAGGCTCAGCCTCGGTGAGATAGAGCAGACGCACAGGCTCAAAACCGCAGCGCTTATAAAGGCCGCGGCTGGCATAGGCTGCATCGCGGCGGGCGCTTCAAACGCGCAGATTAGGGCCGCAGAAGAATACGCCTCGGCACTTGGGCTTGCCTTCCAGATACGCGACGACCTTCTGGACGTTACGGGCAGCGCCGAGCTTCTGGGCAAAAACGTCGGCTCCGACGCTGAGAGCGGCAAGTCAACCTTCGTTTCGCTGCTAGGCGCGGACAGGTGCAGGGAGCTTGTATACGAGAACACCGAAAAGGCGAAGGCGGCGCTTAAGGGCGCCTTTTCCGAAACCGGGTTTTTGGAATGGCTTGCCGAGCTCCTCGCGGGGCGGGAAAAGTAAATAAATAAACAAGAAAACCCCCGGTTCTCAACGAACCGGGGGTTTACGTTATGTCATTAAATCATCAATTCTAGTACGTCCGCGCCGTTTATAACATAGGCGTCCTTATCCGAAAGCGCCTTGCATGTGTACTCCTTAGGCTCGGCCGAACCGAGGGCGTCGGTGAGCTTGTCAAGTGTTAGCGTGTTGTCTATGCCCTCAAACGCGGCGTTTACCTTCTGGGTTACTCCGAACACGTTGGTGAAGCTGCCGCTGTTCTCGGCAAAGCTGCCGATGGGCAATACAACGTCGGCGAGCTTGGCTGTTTCGGTGAGGAAGAGGTCGCACACGACGGTGAACTTGACTCTATCAAGGACGTCCTTGCCCTTGCCGTAGCCAATCGGGTCCTCGCCCCAGATAATGAGGCTTTCGGCGTTTTGGACGGCCGCCTTTCCGAGGTCCAGATACTTTGCCACGCCTCGGGAGTTAGCCTTGAGCGTCGGGATAAGCACCTTGGCGTCTAGCATCGCAAGATATGGGAGAATATCCGGGTCGAATATCGAGCCGAGCACGACGACCGGGTTTTTGGCCTCGGCAATCGCGTCTTTTATCTCTTTCGTGAGCGTGTCGGCCTTGATGTACTTTGCGCCCTCAAGCACCGCACGGCGAACTGCAGCCGCCAGCACATAGGGGTTGCCGTAGACGTCGCAGTTTATCGCCGCGAACAGGTCGGCATTCTTTATATCCTCGTAGCTTGTGACGGCCTTGTCCGGACAGGCGAGGCAGAAGGACTCGGCAGCGGGGTTAATGCCGAAGCTTGAGGTCTTGCCGCCTCTGTTTGCCGCAATTGAGGCAAGAGCTTTCGCCTCCTCGTTGGTTGCCCTTCCGGAGATATAGACCGCAAGGTCGCCAGTAATTCCGGCCTTCACAGCCTCGATTGCCTCGTCCATAGTGCAGGGCACAAGCTCGCCGTTTTTGCGGACAAGCGGAGTTTTGAGACGGTCCCTTCTGTTCAGAATTGCGGTATTGAAGCGGCCCTTCTCGCAGAGGTTGCCCTCGTTGAGCCCTGCTCGGGCCTGCGTCGTGACGCGCACAATCAAATCGCCTACGGTGCGAAGCTGGAGAGAGCAGCCGGCGCCGCAGAAGGTGCAGACGGTATCCGTAACCTTCTCAACGAAGGGCCCGGGCTTGCTAAGGGACGTCTTTTCCGTCAGAGCTCCGACGGGGCAGGCGGAGACGCACTGGCCGCACTTTACGCAGTTTTCCACACAGCCGAAGGGCTGGCTGAGCTCGGGCTGAACTGTGACGCCGTAGCCCCTGCCGACAAAGCCCAGTATGCCGAGTCCCTGAATCTGTTCGCAGATGCGTACGCAGCGCCCGCACATGATGCACTTGTTCGGGTCTCTCTCGATGTAGGGGTGGCTCTCGTCTATCGGATGTTCCTTGTAGAAGCCCTTGAAGGCATCCTGCCGTACGCCGTACTCGGTGGCGTACTCGCGGAGCTTGCACTCGTTTACGTCCTGACAGCCGCAGGAGAGGCAGCGCAGGGCTTCATTCAAAGCCTGCTCCTCGGAAAGTCCCAGCTCGACCTCGTTGAAGTTCAGCTGGCGCTGCTCTTTGTTGAGCATGGGCATCTTGACGCGCTCTTTACGCTCGACATCCTCAAATTCCGAGGGCTCAAGCTCGCTGTAGTGCTTGGCCTTTATGTGGTTATAATACTGCTTTTCGGGGACTATTTTCTCGCCCCTCATATACTTATCCATCGCGAAGGCGGCTTTTCTGCCCGCGGCGATGGCCATAATCGCGGTCTTGGGGCCGGTGACAACGTCGCCCGCCGCGAAGACGCCTTCAATGTTGGTTACACAGGTGCCCTCGTCAGCAACGATTTTTGAGCGGTTTACGGCAATGGGGCAGTCATCGCCTACGAAACTGAGGTCCTGCGTCTGGCCGATGGCCGAGATGACGTAGTCAGCTTCAAATTCGTAGTCCGAGCCGGGGATTTCTCTAGGGGCGCGCCTGCCGGAAGCGTCGGGCTCGCCTAGCTCCATGCGCACAAGCGTTATGATGGTCTTGCCGTTTTCCTCTCTTACCGCCTTGGGGTTTGTGAGCAGGGTGAAGACAACGCCCTCATACTCGGCCTCTTCAATCTCAAACTCGTCGGCCGGCATTTCGTCTTTCGTGCGGCGGTAGACAACCGTGACCTGGCTTGCGCCAAGGCGCAGGGCTGTGCGCGAGCAGTCCATCGCGGTGTTGCCTCCGCCGACTACCATCACGTTCTTGCCCTTGAAGTCGGGGGCCTTGCCCTCGGTCACGCTTCCGAGGAAGTCAACGCCGCGCAGTACGGCGGGGCAGAAGTCCTCGCCGGCTATGCACATCGCCTGGCCGATTTGGGAGCCGACGGCGATAAGCACGCTGCCATAGCCCTCGTCCTTCAGGCTTTTCAGGGTAATGTCGGTGCCGAAATTTTTGCCGAATACGATTTTGACGCCGAGCGACTTGATTATCTCTACCTCGCGGTCAAGGGTTTCGCGCGGCATGCGGTATGCGGGGATGCCGTAGCGGAGCATGCCGCCGGGGGCCGCGCGTCTTTCAAAAATCGTCACCTCGTGGCCCATGGCCGCAAGGTACCAGGCGGCGGAAAGACCCGCGGGGCCCGCGCCGATTATGGCCGCCTTTTTGCCCGTGGCGGGAGCCTTTTCGGGCAGGTAGGGTATCTCCTTTTCCAGATCGAGGTCTGCGACAAAGCGCTTTAAGTAGTCTATCGCAACGGAGCCGTCGACTGCGTTTCTGCGGCACTCCGATTCGCAGGGGCGGGTACAGATGCGCCCGCAGACAACGGGCAGCGGGTTTCTGTCCTTGATAAGTTTGAGAGCCTCTTCATACCTGCCGTTTGCGATATGAGCTATGTAGCCCTGAACGTCTATGTGCGCAGGACAGGTTAGGGTGCAGGGCGCCTTGCAGTCGCCTCGGTGCTGGGAAGCGAGCAGCTCCAGGCAGACCTGCCGGGACTTGTGGACGGCCTCGGTATCGGTGCGTATTACCATGCCGTCTGTTACCTCGGCAGCACAGGCGAGCATCGTACCGCGCGAGCCTTCGACCTCGACTCTGCAAAGCATGCAGGAGCCGAAGGGTTTAAGGCGCTCGTCGTGGCACAGGGTGGGTATTTCTATTCCGTTTTCGCGGCAGGCCTGAAGTATAGTCTGGCCGGCCTTTGCTTCGTAGTCTTTTCCGTTTATGTTAATTCTCATGGTTTTTCCTCCTCAATCCACCGAAATGGCGCCGAACCTGCAGGCAGTCACGCAGGTGCCGCATTTGATGCACTTGGACTGGTCTATGACGTGCGGCGATTTGAGGCTTCCGGATATTGCGTTGACCGGGCACTTTTTGGAGCAGACGGTGCAGCCGACGCACTTGTCCGGGTCTATTTCAAATTTGATAAGCGGCTTGCATTGGTGGGCGGGACACTTTTTGTCCCTGATGTGAGCCTCATACTCGTGGCGGAAGTAGCGCAGAGTGGTGAGCACGGGGTTCGGCGCCGTCTGGCCAAGTCCGCACAGGGCGTTCCTCTTAATCTGGTCGGCCAGCACTTCGAGCTTTTCTATGTCGCCCTCCTCGCCCTCGCCCTTGGTGATGCGCTCGAGGATTTCCAGCATGCGCTTTGTGCCGATTTTGCAGAAGGTGCACTTGCCGCAGGACTCAGACTGCGTGAAGTTGAGGAAGAACCTTGCGATGTCGACCATGCAGTTGTCCTCGTCCATGACTATCATGCCGCCCGAGCCCATGATTGCGCCTGTCGCCGCGAGCGTGTCGTAGTCGATAATCGTGTCGGCCAAATCAGCGGGGATGCAGCCGCCGGAGGGGCCGCCCATCTGGACAGCCTTGAAGGGCTTGCCCGAGGAAGTGCCGCCGCCTATTCCGAATACGACGTCTTTGATGGTAGCGCCTATGGGTATCTCGACAAGGCCGCCGTTTTTTACCTTTCCTGCGAGGGCAAAGACCTTGGTGCCCTTGCTCTTTTCGGTGCCTATGGCGGCGAACTTTTCGGCGCCGTTTAATATAATCCAGCCGATATTGGCGAGAGTTTCAACGTTGTTTATGTTGGAGGGCTTGCCGAACAGGCCCTTGGTAGCCGGGAAGGGGGGACGTATACGCGGCATGCCGCGCTGGCCCTCTATCGAGGCTATGAGTGCAGTCTCCTCGCCGCATACAAAGGCGCCGGCGCCCTGCTTTATCTGCAGACGGAAGCTAAAGCCCGTGCCCATTATGTTATCGCCAAGGAAGCCGCGCTCCTCAGCCTGCTTTATTGCAATCTGCAAACGCTTTATCGCTATCGGGTACTCTGCTCTTGCGTATATGTAACCCTTTGTCGCGCCTATGGCGTATCCGCCGATTGCAAGGCCCTCAATAACGCTGTGCGGGTCGCCCTCAAGTACGCTTCTGTCCATGAAAGCACCGGGGTCACCCTCGTCGGCGTTACAGATGATGTACTTCTGGTCGGCGACGGGAGCCGCAGCGAACTTCCATTTAAGTCCGGTGGGGAAACCAGCGCCGCCGCGGCCCTTAAGCCCCGATGCCAAGACCTCCTCGATCACTTCGGCGGGAGTCATGGTCTTAAGCGCCTTTTCAAGACCCTTGTAGGCACCCATCGCAATCGCTTCGTCCAGAGATTCGGGGTTTATCCTTCCGCAGCGGGAAAGCACTATTCTCTGCTGCTTTGTAATGAAATTAGCCTCAGGACCGGTGCCGTCTCTTCTCATAACGACGTACTCCTCGGCCGGAGTGCCGCCTAAGACGTGCTTTTCAAAGATTTCCCTTGCTATTTCGGGGGTAACGCCGCCGTAAACCGTGCCAAAGCCTTCGTCGTCAATTAGCTCAATCATGGGCTCTTTAAAGCACATTCCCATGCAGCCGGTTTCGCTGAGAACAAGATTGACTCCCGGATTATCTTTCAGCATAGCCGAAAACGCGTCCTTGACCTTCAGCCCGCCTGCCGCAATTCCACAGGAGCCGAGTCCAATCATTAGTTTCATACGGCCTTTGCCTCCTTTTTGTAGTTGCGGATGACCTCACGGACCTTGGTGGGCGTCAGGCGTCCGTAAGCTTCATCGTCAATCGTAATTACGGGGGCGAGGGAACAGCAGCCCAGACAGGCAACGGACTCGAGCGTAAACTCCCCGTCCTCCGTCGTATCGCCCAGCTCAATGCCGAGCTCGTCGCAGAGCGCCTCGGCGACCGTTTCAGCCCCGTTT
Organism: Clostridiales bacterium; assembly: GCA_012838345.1. Taxonomy (GTDB): domain Bacteria; phylum Bacillota; class Clostridia; order Oscillospirales; family Oscillospiraceae; genus DUPK01. The sequence continues at coordinate 23,099 of DUPK01000058.1, forward strand.
ACATGACAGGCGGTGCCGAAGCAGATTTTTATGCTGTGTTTGCCCGAAGGTTTAAGCTTAAACTGAGAGTAGAAGGTCGCAACGCCCATTATCCGGGACACGAATATCCCGGTTTTCTCAGACAGGCGCTTGATTATGTCCTCAGGCAGGTAGCCGTAAGCCTCCTGTATCTTTTGCAGTATAGGAATAAGGTCGGACTCCTCGCCCTTGAAGCCCGACATGATGGTTTCAAACGGCTCAAAATACTTATTATTTTCCTTGCCGCAGCTGCACATTCACAATTCCTCCAATAATATTTTCTTCCTGCTTATATGCAAACTTGCCTATATAATATAACTTTTGGCCCCCAAATTCAATATTTTATTACAAAGGAAAGACTGGAAAAGGCCAGGTCCAAAATATATTGCTAAATTCCTTAATATATTGTATAATTTTTTGGGTAGCGAAGATAAAGTGCTCCGCTCCATTTTCCCATAGTCATTTGAAGATTTGTCGTATTTTTCACTCCTTGAAGGGAGCGAAAAATAACGCATATTTATGCTTGTTTTCATAATAAAAATACGAAAGAAGGCTCCTGTAAATGCGCATCGTCGTTAAAGTCGGCACGTCAAACATAATAAGAAAAAACGGAAGCATTGACATTCACTCCATGGACCTTCTGGCGAGGACCATTTCAGATATAAAGAACATGGGCAATGAGATTATTCTGGTCAGCTCGGGCGCCATCGGCGTGGGGACAAACAAGCTCGGGCTGCCCGAGCGCCCCCGCGAGCTGCGCATGAAACAGGCCGTGGCCTCCGTCGGACAGTGCGAGCTGATGCACCTTTACGACAAGCTGTTCAGCGAGTACGGCCAGACGGTGGGGCAGATTCTCCTTACCGGCGGGGACGTGGAGCGAAAGACCAGCGCCGAGCACCTCACGAGGACCTTCGAGGCCCTTTTGGAGCTCGGGGCGATACCCATAGTAAACGAAAACGACTCGGTTTCGTCCGCCGAGATAGAGACGGGCAAGGACAAGGTGCTGGGCGACAACGATACCCTCTCGTCCATAGTGGCGGTGCTCTGCAGCGCGGATTTGCTCGTCATACTCTCGGACATAGACGGGCTTTACGATAAGGACCCGAACTGTCACCCCGACGCAAGGCTCATACCCGTGGTTTATGAAATAACGGACGACCTCAGGCACGCCTGCGGCGACGCAGGCGAGTGGGGGACGGGGGGCATGCTCACAAAGCTCGACGCCGCGATGAGGGCCATGCAAAACGGAATAGACATGATAATAACAAACGGCTCGAAAATCGAAAACCTGTATAAAATTGCACAGGAGGAGCCTGTGGGCACAAGATTTGTTTCCATGAAGAAGAAGGAGGCGGTATCGCTATGACGGAACTTACGAAAAAAGGGCAGCTTGCTAAAAAAGCGGCCATGGTTCTTATGACGGCCGATACCGAGACGAAGAACAAAGCCCTTGCCGAGATAGCGCGGGAGATAGAAAAGCGCACGGACGAGGTGCTCGAGGAAAACCGCAAGGACACTGAAGCCGCCGTCCAAAGCGGCATAACAAAGGCGCTTCTCGACAGGCTTACCCTGACTGAGGAGAGAATCAAAGGCATAATTGACGGCATAAACGAGGTCATAGCGCTGCCCGACCCAATCGGGGAAGTGCTTGAAAGAACAGTCCGCCCCAACGGAATGGAAATCCAGAGGCTTTCAGTGCCGCTCGGCGTAATAGGCATTATTTACGAAGCAAGGCCGAACGTCACCGTGGACGCGGCTGTGCTCTGCCTCAAGGCGGGAAACGCCGTCATACTGCGGGGCGGAAAGGAAGCGTTCAACTCAAACCTTGCCTTTGTCAATATCATGCGCGACGCCGTTGAGAGGGCGGGGCTGCCCCGCGACTGCGTGGCTCTTGTGGAGGACACGAGCAGGCAGAGCGCAATGGAGCTTATGCAGCTATCGGATTATCTGGACGTACTCATCCCGAGAGGTGGGGCGGGCCTTATCAGGAGTGTGGTCGAAAACTCAAAGGTGCCTGTCATTGAAACAGGCATAGGGGTCTGCCATGTCTATGTGCACAGGGACGCCGACCTTGAAAAGGCGGCGGATATAATATTTAACGCAAAGTGCTCCCGCCCTTCTGTCTGCAACGCGGCGGAGACACTTCTTGTGGACGAGAGCATTGCCGGGAGCTTCCTGCCGATGGCAAAGTTAAAGCTCAACTCGAAGAACGTGGAAATACGCGGCTGCGAAAAGACAAGGGAAATCCTCGGGGACAGCGTCGTGCCTGCCAAAGACACGGACTTCGGCACCGAGTTTGGCGACTATATACTTGCCGTCAAGGTCGTGTCCGGCCTCGACGAGGCGATTGATTTTATAAACGAGCACGGCTCCGGCCATTCCGAGGCCATCGTGACCGAAAACAGCGAAGCGGCGGAGAAGTTCTTGCGCGGTATCGACGCTGCCGCCGTATATGCAAACGTGTCCACGCGCTTTACCGACGGAGGCGAGTTCGGGCTCGGGGCGGAGATTGGAATCTCGACGCAGAAGCTCCACGCCAGAGGGCCGATGGGGCTCAGGCAGCTGACCTCCAGCAAATTTGTAATCCGAGGAAACGGTCAGATAAGATAAAAAACCGACCCGGACCTAAAAAGGCCCGGGTCGCTAAGCCTTTAGCGGTGCTTAAGGGTATGTGAAACTATGGGCATGTTCCGCACATGAGGTTTAAGTCAGCGCTTTTTTCGGCATACAGAATTTGCTTCTTTTTTTCTTCAGAAAATACTTGAATCAACTTAAACTTCATGTTACATTTATCGGAAGACGAGCTGAAAGGAACAAAGGATGAAGCCGCTAAGAATAGCTTACTTAATCGTCACACTAATTGCTGTCGCCGCAGTTTTTAAATATGCAAGGATGGCGGGCGGGTACCCGGAGCCTTCGCCGGCTCCCGATGCCGTTTCGCCCTCGCATGCAGCTGTAGATCGGGAGGGGGACTCCGTTCACACGCCGACGCCCACGGAGCCGGCCATAGGAGTCGGAACGGTGCCGGTTGAAACGCCTGCTCCGACTGAGCCTCTGAGGCCTACTCCTACGGCAAAGCCGATACCGAGCCCTCTGCCCACATACCCTCTTGAGGTTCCGCGGGTTCTGAGCCCTGTCGACTTTGACGGGGACGGCCTGGACGACTACACCGACCTTCTGCTCGGGGCCAGGACGGAGGCGGAGCGGCATCCGTTCTACGACAACAGAGTCCATGAGGGAGGCTATCCCCCGGACGACATCGGCGTATGCACCGACCTTATCTGGCGCGCCTTCCGTGACGCGGGCTATAACCTCAAGAATATGGTAGACAGGGACATAGAGCTTTACCCTGACGAATACCTGCTCTGGTCAGGTGACTATTTCAATCCCGACTTAGATTTCCGACGAGTGGCAAGGCTGGAAATATTCTTTGCCCGCTACTGCGAGGCGCTTACATTAGACACCAGCCTCATAGAGGAGTGGCAGCCGGGTGACATAGTAATATATGACGGTCACATCGGAATAGTCTCGGACATAAGGCGCCCCGACGGACTCCCTTATCTCATACATAGCACGGACGAGCTTTTAACCGGCAGAATGGAGGAGGACGCCCTCGACAGCAGGGAAATACTCGCGCATTACAGGTTTGACGCGAGCAAAATACCCGAAGAAGTACTCATACCCTGGGAATCTAGTACTGATAATGCCGATAGTATTGATAGTACTGGCAATACTGACAATATTGATAATACCGAAGATACCGAAAATACTGATAATACCGATAATACCGATAATACTGATTAATAACTTAAGCCGCTTTCGGGCATACCCCAAAAGCGGCTTTGTCTACGGTCTGAGGCGGCGCGCTTTAACAAAACGCGCCGCTTATTGTTTCTTTACTTAGCTTTTCTCGCGCCACGGAGAGCATCAGCTTGATGCGGTTTTCCTGGTTCACCTTCGTCGCGCCCGGGTCGTAGTCTATGGGGACTATATTGGCGTTTGGCCTGAGCGAGCGAATCTTCCGTATCATGCCCTTTCCCACTATGTGATTCGGCAGGCAGCCGAAGGGCTGGGCGCAGATTACGTTTTCAAAGCCGTGGTCGATAAGCTCTATAATCTCCGCCGGGAGCAGCCAGCCCTCTCCCATCTTGCAGCCTATCCCTATGACAGGCTCGGCGAGCTTCATAAGCTCCGTTACCCTTGATGGGGCGATAAAGGAGCCTTCCGCCTCGACCGCTTCTATCAGGTAGGTCTCAAACCTCGTGAGGTATTTAAGGAGCAGCCTCAGCACCGCCCTTTTTATTCTGCTTCCCCCGTAGAGTTCAATGTCGTTTATGTTGTTTATGAGGCAGTAGAAGACAAAGCCCAGAAGCCCGGGGACCATGACCTCGCAGTCCTCGGAGGCGAGAAACTCCTCAAGGTTATTATTTCCGAGGGCAGCGTACTTGACGTATATTTCGCCGACTATGCCAACTTTCACCTTGGGCGTCCTTTTCACCTCGATGGCCGCGTAGGATTCGACTATGCTCTTGAAATAGCTTTTAATCTCCCTCTGCGAATAGGCGCGCCCCTGCGCGAACTTGTCCGAAACAAAATCTATCCATCTTGCGGTGTTTTCGTCGCTTTCGCCCTTTCTTAGCTCGTAAGGCTTAACCTGGTTGTTCAGGAGCATAAGAAGGTCGCCGTAGGCGAGGGCGGCAATTGCCCTTCGCAGCAGCGGCAGGGTTATCTTAAAGCCGCTGTTCTTCTCAAGGCCGGCGACGTTGACCGAAATCACGGGCACCTGCCCCATGCCGGAGTTCTTAAGCGCCTTTCTTAAAAGGTGGATATAATTCGATGCGCGGCAGCCGCCGCCGGTCTGGGTCATCATAACGGCGGTTCTGTTAACGTCGTACTTGCCGCTTTTCAGAGCGCTTAATAGCTGCCCGATGGTCAATAGCGCGGGATAGCAGGTGTCGTTGTGGACGTATTTAAGCCCCTCGTCAATGACCCTCTGGTCGGTGTTGGTGAGCATCTCGATGTCGTATCCGTAGTTTATGAAAACTTTATGCAGGATTCTGAAATGTATGTCCGCCATGTTCGGGAAAAGAATCTTATAGCTGCGTTTCATTTCCCGAGTGAACTCAATCCTGTCCTTATTGTCTATCAACCCTATCCCTCTTTTGCTGCTCGACCGCCGCAAACAGGCTGCGCAACCTGATTTTCACGGCGCCAAGATTTGTAATCTCGTCTATCTTGATTTGGGTGTAAATCCTGTTCTTAGACTCCAGTATATGTCTGACCTCGTCGGTTGTGATGGCGTCGACCCCGCAGCCGAAGGAAACAAGCTGCACAAGGTTTATGTCGGGGTCGCCGCTGTCGGCTATGAACTTTGCGGCCGCGTAGAGCCTTGAGTGATAAGTCCACTGGTTGAGGACCGTAGTCGGGAAGGGCTCGACTAGGTCGCTCACCGAGTCCTCGGTTATGAGCACGGCCCCGCAGTCGCAAATCAGCTTGTCAATGCCGTGGTTAATCTCCGGGTCTAGGTGGTAGGGGCGGCCGCACAGCACGATTACCGGCAGGCCCTCTTCCTGTGCGATTTTGAGGTACTCCTTGCCCTTTGCCCGTAACCGCGCCATGAAGCGGTAATACTCCTCAAAGGCGGCCCTTGTGGCCCTTTTGACCTCTGAGAGCGGAATTTTCCCGAACTCGCGCTCAAGCACCGCGTGGATTTTCTTCGGGAAATCGCGCTTGCGGTGCAGGCCGAGGTAATCGTAAATGTATTTTGTGTTTTTTAGCGCCGTGACGTTTGCGCCTATGACCTCGGGGTAATATGCCACAACGGGGCAGTTGAAGTGGTTGTCGCCTAGCCCCTCGTCGAGATTGTAGCTCAAGCAGGGATAGAAAATAGCGTCAACGCCTTCCTCCAGCAGGTGTTCAACGTGCCCGTGCATCAGTTTGGCGGGGTAGCAGACTGTATCCGAGGGGATGGTGTGCTGGCCCTTGAGGTACAGCCTTCTCGTGGACTCGGGCGAGCGGAGGACTCCGAAGCCCAGCTCCTTGAAGAAGGTGTGCCAGAAGGGGTATAGCTCGAACATGTTAAGGCCCATCGGTATGCCGATAGTCCCGCGCTTGTCTTTGAAGGATGTATATGAGGCAAGAAGCTCCTTTTTGTAGTCAAAGAGGTTGTACTTCTTTGCGCTGTTTTTGAGCGCGAGCGGCTTTTCGCACCTGTTGCCGCCTATGAACTTGCTGCCGTCGTCAAAGGTGTTGACGGTCAGCCGGCAGCGATTCTGGCAGCCGTTGCAGGTTATCGCTTCGACATGGTGCTTAAAGGACCTGAGCCGCTCCGCCGATATTATACCGCTTTTACTTGGAGCGTTCTGCTTTGCGTAGAGAGCCGCCCCGTATGCGCCCATTAGCCCCGCAATCGGCGGGCGGGTGACGGCGGTGCCGATTTCCTGCTCAAAGGCGCGCAGCACCGCGTCGTTAAGGAAGGTGCCGCCCTGCACGACGATGTTTTTCCCCAGGGATTCGGCGTTAGCAACGCGTATGACCTTATAGAGCGCGTTTTTGACGACGCTAATCGAAAGACCCGCCGAGATGTTTTCTATGCTGGCGCCTTCCTTCTGTGCCTGCTTGACCGAGGAGTTCATAAACACAGTGCAGCGCGAGCCGAGGTCAACCGGCCTGTCGGCGAAAATTCCCAGGTCTGCAAACTCCTCTATCGAGTAGCCGAGGGCGCCGGCGAAGGTCTGAAGGAAGGAACCGCAGCCCGAGGAGCAGGCCTCGTTTAGGAAGATGTTATCAATCGCGCCCATGCGTATCTTAAAGCACTTTATGTCCTGCCCGCCTATGTCGATAATGAAATCGACACTGGGGTTATACTTCTTGGCTGCCGAAAAATGCGCGATTGTCTCGACGATACCCATATCTATGTGGAAGGCGTTCTTGATTATCTCCTCCCCGTAGCCTGTGCAGGCGGAGGAGACTATGTTTATATCCGGAAACTTCTCGTAAATCTCCCTGAGGAAGCCGTGCACGATTGGAACGGGGTTTCCGCTGTTCTGAAGGTATTTGGAAAACACTATTTCCTCGTTCTCATTTATTACGACGCACTTGACTGTCGTGGAACCTGCGTCGATGCCTATGTAGGCGCGTTTATTCTCACCTAACTCCGAATAGCTGACACCAGTTTTATGCCGTTCCTTGAAGGCTTTGTATTCGTCCTCGTTTTCAAACAGGGGGCGGCAGCTTCTAAAGCCGCCGGAGGAGGTGTAATTTTTTATCCTCTCTATGGTTTCGGGCAGGTTAACCGCCGAGCCGTCGTTTAAGAGCGCTGCGCCTATTGAGACGTAATATAGCGAGTTTTCAGGGCATGTTCCTTTATGCTGCAGGGCATTGTCAAAGAACTCGCGAAGCTGCGAAAGGAAGGTAAGGGGTCCGCCGAGATACACTACATTGCCCTGTATCTCCCTGCCCTGGGCGAGCCCCGCGATTGTCTGGCTCACGACCGCGGCAAAAATGCTCGCAGATATGTCCGTCTTCTGTGCGCCCTGATTTAAAAGCGGCTGGATGTCGGACTTGGCGAAGACCCCGCAGCGGGAGGCAATGGAGTATATCTTAGTATGCTGCTTGGATAGCTCGTTCATCTCCTCGGGAGTGATGTCCAGAAGGGTAGCCATCTGGTCAATGAAGGCGCCGGTGCCACCCGCGCAGGTGCCATTCATGCGCACCTCCAGCGCACCGGTAAGAAACAATATCTTAGCGTCCTCTCCGCCGAGCTCAATGACCACATCCGTCTCGGGGAGAAGCCTTTTTGCCGCGACGCGCGTGGCGTAGACCTCCTGCACGAAGGGTATATCCATCTCCTCGGCAAAGCCCATGCCGGCCGAGCCGGAGATGGAGAGGCCCACCTCGCCCACACCCGGGAAGGCGGCGGATATTTCCGAGAGCATATTTGCCGATTTTTCGGCTATCTGGGAAAAATGCCGTTCGTACTTCTTATAGATTACTTCGTCGTTTTCGTTTATTACGACGCATTTGAGTGTGGTTGAACCGACGTCAAGTCCAATTCTGAGCATACTGACTTCCTTTGCTAATCCTTTTAATTGTGGATTATATCATGCTAAATTTAATTTGTATATCATAATACATTCAATTTACCAGTATTGCCATTATTAAGGGCGGCAGGCAGGGATAAAAAGAGGAAAAACCGTGCCTGCTATATTCTATCGGGCAGGGCGCGAAGCGTTAAACCTTGTATTAAAATCAAAGGCTGTCTACAAGACAGCCTGTTATGATATGCCCGTAACGAAGCGGCATCCTGTTAACCTCGGTTGAGCAGGGCGAAAAGAAAGGGGCTTTAGGCCCCCTTTTTTAATTGCTCGGCTTTCTTTTTGCCCGTTATTATTCCGAAGATAACCGAAATCGCGGTAACAAGCGAAAAGGCTATAAGCAGGGCGGCAAAGATGTTCCTGCGAATCTTCAGTGCCCTTGAAAGCTCGGCGAATTTTTCGTCCGAGCTGCTCGTGCAGGCTCGCTGCCTCTTTGTTTTTATATCGTTGATTGAGTCGTACATCTTGTAATACTTCCGGCACTCGTGGCACTTCTTTAAATGCTGATTTACCGCCTCAACAGTGCCCGGGCTTGCCAGGCCGTCCTTATATATGGACACACAGTCCAATACGATGTCACAGCCCAAATTCATTCTTTATCTCCTCCATCAGCATTTTCTTTGCCCTAAAGAATATAACCTTTGCCGAGTTTTCGCTTATGTTCAGCGCCTGCGCCACCTGATTAAAGCTCATCTCGCCGTATATTCTCAGCATAACAACGTCGCGATACTTCTCCGGTATCCCGTTTATGATTCTGCGAACAGCTTCGGCGACCATTTTCCTTTTCAGCTCGTTCTCGGGGTCGCCCAGCGTGTTTATGCAGTAGGTTTCGGCCAGGTAATCGAGGCTTATCGCGTCAAGCCCGAGTTTGTGCTTCCTTAAATATTTGTAAAACGTATGCTTTGCAATGGCGGCAAGCCAAGTGAATACCTCGCAGTTGCCGCGAAATTTGTGAAAGCCCTTGAAGGCCTGCAGAAAAGTCTCCTGAGTAAGCTCTTCGGTGAGGGAAAAGTCCCTGCAGAGTTTATAGATGAACGAAAATATCCTCGGATAATACTCTCTATACAACTGCTCGAATTGCTTCAACGCATCACCTTCTGTCAATACGGGCTTACCCATTCAAAGCATACATTTTGCCCGTGCCCTTTGTTTGGATATTATCTCTAATTGTATTATAGCACACTTGTTAGTGCTGAGTATCAATAAAAGGTTACATCGGACAAAAAAATTCTCAAATTTGTGTAACCAAAAGCAAAAAAGCGGTACTAACCGTTATGAAGGCAGAAAACGGAGGCAATAATGAGTTTTTCTATAATTGGCACGGGGATGTATGTTCCCCCGAAGATTGTCACGAACGACGAGCTCTGTAAGTTTGTGGACACCTCCGACGAATGGATACGTCAGCGGGTCGGAGTTGAGAGAAGGCATATATGCACCGACGAAACGGCGACGGACCTCGCCTGCAAAGCGGCGATAAACGCCCTTGAAAACTGCGGCTGCGCTCCGGGAGAGCTGGACCTCATTATAGCCGCCACGGTAAGCGGGGACATGGCGTCCCCCTCGGTTTCCTGCATGGTTCAAAGGAGAATAGGGGCCGAGTGCTTTGCCTTTGACATTAACGCCGCCTGCGCCGCCTTTGTCTTTATGCTCGACACTGCCGCGGGATTTTTTAAGCGCGGCAGGGTGAAAAAGGCTCTTATCGTCGGCGCAGAGCAGATGAGCAAAATCGTCAACTGGGAGGACCGCGGAACCTGCGTAATCTTCGGCGACGGGGCGGGGGCGGCAGTGCTCGAGGCGGGCGACGGCTACGTCGACTCGGTGCTCACGACAAAGGGCGGCGACGAGGTGATAAGAATCCCGCACTTTATCGGCAAATCGCCCTTTTCCACCATAAGGCCGCAGGAACCCTACATCTTCATGGAGGGACAGGAGACCTTCAAGTACGCGGTAAACGCGATGTGCAGCGACATAAGAAAGCTCCTTGAAGACAACAACCTCACCGCGGACGACATCGCGTTGATTGTCCCGCACCAGGCGAACAAGAGGATAATCGACCTTGCCGCCGCGAGGCTTAAAATCCCCACCGAGAAGTTCTACGTCAACATCCAGGAGTACGGAAACACCTCCTCCGCGAGCATACCGATAGCCCTCGACGAGCTAAACAGGTCGGGGAGACTAAAGCGCGGAGACCTCATAGTTCTGACCGCATTCGGAGGCGGGCTTTCAAACGCCTCCTGCATTATAAAGTGGTAGTAATTTTAGATAAGGAGAAGATGAATATGATGCTGGAAAAAATAAGAGAACTGATTGCCGACAAGATTAACTGCGAGCCCGAGTCGATAACGGAGGAGACGAAGTTTGCCGACCTCGGCATAGACTCCCTAGACGTTACGGAGCTTGTGATGAGCATTGAGGATGAATTCAACATCGAGCTTGAGATAAACGAGTCAATGGTGGCCGTTTCCGATCTTATTAAAGCGGTGGAGTCGAAGATTAAGAAGTAACAGCGCGCCCCGATAAAGTAGAGAAAGGAACGGTTCCGATGATAAAATCTCCCATTTGCGAAATGCTCAGGATAAAATACCCTATCTTTCAGGGGGGTATGGCTTGGATAGCTGACGGCAGGCTCGCCGCGGCGGTGTCAAACGGCGGCGGGCTAGGGATTATCTCCGCGATGAACGCAGGCGCCGATTATCTCAAGGAGCAGATAGACATTGCGCGCAGCCTTACCGACAAACCCTTCGGCGTGAACATCATGCTCATGAGCCCTCACGCCGACGAGGTGGCCGAAGTCGTCGCGGCCGAAAGAGTTCCGGTCGTAACGACAGGAGCGGGAAGCCCAACAAAGTATATGGAGAGGTGGCTCGAGGCCGGGATAACCGTCATACCCGTCGTCGCCTCGGTCGCGATGGCAAAGAGAGCCGAGAGAAGCGGTGCGGCGGCGGTCATAGCGGAGGGTGAGGAGTCGGGCGGTCACATCGGCGAGCTTACCACAATGGCGATAGTCCCTCAGGTCTGCGACGCCGTGAGCATTCCCGTCATAGCCGCGGGCGGCATCGCCGACGGCAGGGGAGTGGCGGCCTGCTTCATGCTCGGAGCCGTGGGCGTTCAACTCGGAACGCGCTTTCTCGTTGCAAAGGAGTGCTCTGTGCACCAAAACTACAAGGAGATGGTGCTGAAGGCAAGCGACATCTCCACCGTGGTCACGGGCAAACGCTTCGGCGGAAACACCTGCCGGAGCATCAAAAACGAGTTCACCAGAAACTTTCTGAAGGAAGAATACGCACCTGACGCGACGGCGGAGAAGATAGCGATGCTCGGCGTGGGCGCTCTGCGACTTGCCGCGCTCGAGGGCGATAAGAAAAACGGCTGCTTCCTC
>DUPK01000059.1 GCA_012838345.1 Clostridiales bacterium
ATCTCAAATTGACGAGCTTTGCCCTTAAGGGCGTGCCGGATTAAAACGAAATAAATTAGGGGTGTCTCATATCAGAGACACCCCTATTCTTTTTTTCAATCGGTGGAAATATTTTCATATAAGGCTCAATCTCGGCTTAGATGCGCATTTATTCGCACTTAAGGCGCGCCTACCTGCTTTATCGGAAAATGGGCGTACTTTCTCACCTTCAAAAGCCACAAAATATCGGCTAAACGCCCGCACGGGCGCTGTAAAGGTTAACTCCCTGCTCGACTCTTTTTTCGATAAGCCCCCTGTCAAGGAGAAAAGCCAGATGTGCCACAACCTCCCCGACTGCGGAGTACTTCTGAAATGTCGGCATGTCCCTCCAATTGCAGGGAGTGTTCCATGTCAGCCTTGATGCGATTTCATAAGTATTCAGTTCTCCGTTCTCTTTGAGCACGCACAGAAGCTCGTCGAGCCTTTCGTTGTGGTGGGCGATTATCTCATCAATGCGCTCGTGAGCGCTGCAGGTGACTCCCCTGTGTGCTGGCAGGACAATCTCTATGTCATAGGCCTTGAGCTTCTCAAGGTTCTTTATATAGTCCTTAAGCGGGTTAATATCGTCTTCCCAGGAGCTTACATTCGGTGTAATGTCAAACAAGATATGGTCGCCGCAGAAAAGCAGCTTCTTTTCCTCTATATAGAGGCAGGTCTGCCCCGGAGAGTGCCCCGCGCAGTCAATGCATCTGAGCCTATAGCCGCCGTATTCGAGTATATCGCCGTCAAGGACCTCAGTATAGGTGCAGCGCTTTCCTGAAAAGGGCCGCCTCAGGGCATATGTCCGCTCATAGTCCGCGGCGACTTCGGGCGGGAACCCCTTCATCTCCGGGTTTCGCCTCCTTATGCTGAAGGTCTTTTCGCTCTCATTTAAAAGCTTAGCGTCTTTTTCCCCTATATATATTCTTGTCTCTATTCCGGCAAGCCGCCCCGCCAGTTCGGCATGGTCGGGGTGAATATGGGTAAGGAATATGTCCGTATTCTCCATAGAGGTTTCGAGCCTGTTAAGCGCTCCGGTGATTGTCTTATAGGACTCTTCCCGGTCGAAGCCTGTGTCTATGAGCAGGTTTCTCTCCCCTTGTATAAAATAGGCGTTGAGGCAGTTAAGCGCCCCGTCCCTCATCGGAACATCTATCTTGTATATATTATCAAGCACTCTTTGTAACATAATAACCTCTGCAGCTAAAACCTTTTATTTACTGAACACCGTTTTATGATAAACGTTTTATGAGCCGTTGTCAACAATCACAGGTTTAAAGCTTTAAGCGCTTAACCCAGGCGCATTTAGAATTGTTTACAAAAAGTAATTGACACTTCAGATTATATGGTTTATCATGTCTTTTATTAACCGCTTAACTGTTTGTCGGCTAACAATTGCTTAGGAGGTGCACAATGGAGCTTGAACTTAAGGAACTCGGGCTGAGGATAGACAAGCTCGCCTTGCTCAGGCGGGTGACTCTGGGTAGGATTTTCCAGGCTCATGGCCTGCATTTCGGCCAGCTTCGTCTGCTTGAGTATATCATTGAAAACGACGGCTGCACGCAGGCCGAGGTTGCCGAATATATGGGGGTCTCCCCCGCGTCCGTGGCGCTTTCCACGAAAAGGCTGAGCAGGGCCGGGATGATTGAAAAACGCATTGACAAGGACAATCTCCGGCGCAACATTCTCAGGATAACCCCAAGAGGCCTTGAAGTCACGAAGCGCTGCAGGCAGGAGTTTGACCAATATAACGAAAGACTTTTTGCGGGTATAAGCCCGGAAGAACAAAAGCTTTTGTCTGACATACTCGGAAATCTCCTGCTCAGGGCCTGTGAAGGCAGAGAGCCTGACATGCATGCCCTTATAAAAGATATTAAAGAACTGCATAATAGACATGGCAAATAAGGATGTGAGTAAATGTACAAAAAGCTGATTCCCTGTCTTGGTAAATACAAAAAGTACGCTCTCCTTACGCCTTTGTGTGTTGTATTGGAGGTCGTGCTCGACGTCTATATCCCCATACTCATGGGGCGGATAATAAATATCGGCATTCTCGGCGGGGCCGGCATCTCCTATGTGCTGAGGCAGGGTGCGCTCATGGTGGCAATGGCACTTCTGGCCATGTGCTTCGGCGCCCTGTCGGGGCGATTTGCAGCCCTTGCCAGCACCGGCTTTGCCTCCGGAATCCGCTCGAAGGTCTTTGAAAAAATACAGTCCTTTTCCTTTGCAAACATAGACAAGTTCAGCCCCGCTTCGCTCATAACTAGACTTACGACAGACGTAAATAATGCGCAGATGGCCTTGACCACCGTTATTCGGATTGCGGTGCGTGCACCCTTTATGCTCATTTTTACCACCATAATGGCCGTAAGGATAAACGCGCGGCTCTCGCTTGTGTTCTTGGCGGTAATACCCGTTATGGCCGCTGCTTTTGCAATAATAATTACCAAGGCCTATCCGCTATTTATCAAAATGCTCGGAAAATTCGATAAGCTAAACGCCTCCCTGCAGGAAAACCTGGTCGCGATACGAGTGGTTAAGGCTTTTGTAAGGCGTGATTATGAAAACGAGAAGTTCACCAAGGCTGCAACCGACCTCATGGTTGCGCAGAAAAAGGCCGAGAAGCTGTTCGTGCTCACCATGCCGCTTTTGCAGCTTGGCATGTATTTCTGCATGATAGCCGTTTCGTGGTTCGGCGGCAATCTTATTATAGCGGGCGGAATGCAGGCGGGCGACCTGATGACCTTCACCAGCTATATCAGTCAGATACTTATGTCGCTGATGATGATTTCCGTTTCCTTCGTAATGATTGTCATTTCAAGGGCATCGGTATCGCGTATAGTCGAAGTGCTTGACGAAACTCCAGACATTTCCGATGAAAACGCAGACCCCGAGCTAACCGTCAGCGACGGCTCGATAGTGTTTGAAAACGTCTCCTTCAGCTATGTAAATGACAAAAGCAACCTGATACTTGAAAACATAAATCTCGGAATAAAAAGCGGCGAGACCATAGGAATTATAGGCGGGACAGGCTCCGCCAAGACTACTCTCGTGCAGCTTATCCCCCGCCTTTACGACGTCTTTGAAGGCAGGCTCCTGGTCGGCGGCCGCGACGTCAGGGACTATAAGCTCAAAAACCTGCGCGACGCCGTTTCGATGGTGCTCCAGAACAACGAGCTTTTCTCCGGCACGATAAGGGACAACCTGCGCTGGGGCAACGAAAACGCGACGGACGTGGAAATTGAAACGGCCTGCCGAGCGGCCGCGGCCCACAACTTTATTACATCCTTCCCCGACGGCTACGACACCTGGCTCGGGCAGGGCGGCGTCAATGTCTCCGGCGGCCAGAAGCAGCGCCTTTGCATAGCGCGCGCGCTTCTCAAGAACCCGAAGATACTCATACTCGACGACAGCACAAGCGCCGTCGATACGGCGACGGATTTATCCATCCGCCAGGCCCTGCGCGAAACAAGAGGCGGCATCACGACGATTATAATAGCGCAGCGCATATCCTCCGTCGCCGACGCCGACAGGATAATAGTATTAGACAACGGCAGAATAAGCGATATAGGCACGCATGAGGAGCTGCTCAAAACCAGCAGGATTTACCGCGAGGTGTTTGAGTCGCAGCAGAAGGGGGTGGCGTAAATGTCCGAAGTCAAAAAACAAGGTCCGAACATGGCTCCGGGCCCGCGCGGCCCACGCGGCGGCGGTCCCGGGTTCAGAAGCGTGGAAAAACCGAAGGACATAAAAAAGACGCTAAGACGCCTTCTTAACTATATGAAGGACTACAGGCTCCAGCTTGTAATCGTCTTTGTTGCGCTTATACTAAGCTCGCTTGCGGGCGTTGCGGGCACATATTTCCTAAAGCCAATAATCAACGGCCTCGTCGCCTTCGTGGGTCAGGACTCCCCCGACCTCTCCGGCTTCATAAGAACACTCTTAATCATGGGTATAATCTACGCCGTCGGGGCGGCCGCCACCTTCCTCTACAACAGGCTTATGCTCAACGTATCAACCGGCACGATGAGAAAAATCCGCGTGGATATGTTCCGGCATATGCAAAGCCTCCCGATTAAGTACTACGACACGCACACGCACGGCGAGCTTATGAGCCGTTTTACAAACGACACGGACACGCTGCGTGAAATCCTGAGCCGCGGGCTGCCCCATCTTGTCACTTCCGCCGTTACGCTCATCGGCGTGTTTGTGATGATGCTTGTCATCAGCCCCCTGCTAACCGCCCTTATCGTCATTATGCTCTTCATTATGCTCTATGCCGTAAGGAAGATAGGCGGCAAAAGCGCGAGTTTCTTCATCAGGCAACAGCGCGATTTGGGCGAGGTTAACGGCTACATCGAGGAGATGATAGTGGGGCAAAAGGTCGTCAAGGTCTTCAGCCGCGAGGAAAAGATTATTGAAGATTTCGAGAAGCTGAACGAAAAGCTGCGAAAGAGCGGGAGCGGCGCCCATACCTTTGCGGGCATACTTATGCCGATTATGGCGAACCTCTCCTATGTTAACTACGCCCTCACCGCCTCCATAGGCGCGGCGATGGCTATATCGGGCTATCTCGACATAGGCTCCATAGCCTCGTTCCTGCAGTACACCCGCACGTTCTCGCGTCCCATCACCGAGATGTCGCAGCAGTTTAACACGCTCCTTGCCGCCCTCGCCGGAGCCGAGCGTATATTTGAGATGATGGACGCTCCCCCCGAGGTCGACGAGGGCAGTGTCACCCTCGTAAACGCTGAAATCGCCACAGACGGAACTATAAGCGAGTCTGACAGGAAAACCGGAAAATGGGCCTGGAAACGCGTAAAACCCGACGGAAGCGTAAGCTACGTCCGGCTTCGCGGCGACGTGCGCTTTGAAAACGTCGTCTTCGGCTACGAGGAGAGCAAAACCGTTCTGAATAACGTGAGCTTCTACGCAAAACCGGGCCAGAAAATCGCGCTCGTTGGCTCAACGGGCGCGGGCAAGACGACGATAACCAACCTTATAAACCGCTTCTACGACGTGCAAAGCGGCAGGATACTCTACGACGGAATCGACGTAAGGGAGATTAAAAAGGACGATTTGCGCCGGAGCCTCGCGATGGTCCTGCAGGATACCCACCTTTTCACCGGCACTGTGCGCGACAACATCCGCTACGGCAGGCTCGACGCGACTGACGAGGAGGTCGAGCGCGCCGCAAAAATCGCAAACGCCGACTTCTTTATCTCACACCTGCCGCAGGGCTACGACACCATGCTGACCGGCGACGGGGCAAACCTCAGCCAGGGGCAGCGCCAGCTGCTTGCAATCGCCCGCGCGGCCGTCGCCGACCCGCCCGTCCTCATCCTCGACGAGGCCACAAGCTCCATAGACACAAGGACCGAGGCGCTAATCCAGAGCGGCATGGACAAGCTGATGGAGGGCAAGACGGTATTCGTCATCGCCCACAGGCTCTCAACGGTCAGGAACGCGGACGCCATAATGGTCATTGAAAACGGCGAAATCATCGAGCGCGGCGACCACGACTTCCTCATAGAGCAGCGCGGAAAATACTATCAGCTCTACACCGGAATGTTCGAGCTTGAATAAGCGGACATATCCGCACGTTAAAGCACCCCCCGCCATAGCCCACAAATATAATTTCACCCTCGGCAACAAAATAGGGGCATGTCTCGGTATGAGACATGCCCCTATAAAGTTTAAGCAGGCTTTGCGCCTGCTTAAATTACAAATACCGCTTTATCTCGTCAAATACCGCCTTGTAGGCGGGAGGCAGCAAATGCACCTTATCGGCTCCGAACTCGGGCTTTAAGTAGCCGTCCTCATCCTTGAGCACATGGTTCAGGTCCAGAAACTCGCAGCCCATCTCGGCGGCCAGAGCCTCAATCGCCCTGTTCGCCTCTTCTATCCCCTCACGCGTGCGCGCCTTGGAGTTTGCGGGGCTCTCCCCGGGGTCGAAGTCGCGCAAAACAGGATAGTAGGCCATGACGCAGACAGTGCAGCCCGGCAGCCGCTCCTTAATTCTGCGCAGAATCTTACGGTACTGCTTAACAAGCCGCCCGAGCGCATCGCCGGGCCTGTCCAGGTCGTTGCTGCCGATATTTATGAAAATTTTCCTCGGCTCAAGGTCGAATATGCAGGCGTCCATGTTCTTTAATAGCTCGTCAGTGCGCCAGCCGGCGACGCCGCGGTTGTACACGACCTTGTCCATACCCTCGGCGAGCAGGAATTCGTTTATCATGAAGTGCTCCATAAGCGAGGAGCCGACCATGACGGTTTCGCCCTTCTTCGCGTACCGGTTCATGCCCCGGTAGCGCCGCAGCTTGTTTTCGCGGATTCTGGCCTCAAACTCATTGAGCAGCTTCTTAGCCTCGTCCATGCCTATCCTTCCTCTCTTTGCCTGTCAAGCTTAACGTTTCTAAAGTAAAGCAGGATGTCAATCGTAACCATTACAATGTTAATTATGTAAAATATAAACACATATGTAATGTTGCCCGTTACGATTTTGCCTGTTATTCCGCAGACATAGCCGACCCAGACGAAGAGGCTGAATACCATGCTTTTGCCCTTCGCGGTTTTCGAGCGCAGCGACTTAAGCACCGATATAGGCCACGAAATGCCGAAGCATACAATCATACACATCTCAAAAAACTGTCCCAAGCTGATTACCTTCTCCCAAAAGTTATTTAAGCTGCCAAAGATAGAACGAGGCCACCGAGCAGTAGGGCGAATAAAGGCGGCGAAAGCGCTCGAATGTCGCGTCGTCAAGCGTGTCAAGGCCGTGGAGCTTCATAAGGCCGCGGCGCAGTCCGAAGTCGTCGCGGCTGAATACGTCCGGCCGCTCAAGCGAGAATATCATCAGCATCTCGGCGGTCCACTTCCCCACTCCGCGCAGCTTCGTAAGCTCCTTTATAACCTGCTCGTCAGGCATATTTTTAAGCGCATCAATGTCAAGCGCGCCGCTGACGATGCTCTCCGCCGCATCGCGGATATAGCCTGCCTTGCGCATGGATATGCCGACGCTCTGGAGCTCAGAAGGCGAAGCGGCAAGTATATTCTCGGGTGTAATCGCGCCGAATTTGTCAAGCGCGCGCCGCCATACGGTCTGCGCCGCCTTGACTGAAATCTGCTGGCCCATTATGTTAAAAACAAGCGCAGCAAATAAATCGGGTATTACCTCGTATTCGGGATAGCCGACCTCGTCTATGAGCCTTGAGAGCCTTTCGTCGCGTGATTTTAAGTAACTTAGCTCACGCTCGCCGTATCTGAACAGGCGGGGCGCTGAGCCTTCCATATCCAATAGCCTTTCTTTTATTTTTAGGC
>DUPK01000060.1 GCA_012838345.1 Clostridiales bacterium
AGAAGCGAAAAACATTAAAATATAGATAATCTAAGATAGAGAAAGCATTCGTGAGTTTTTGTCCAATATTAAGGTGAATATTCCGCGGCAGATTTGGCACTCTGACCGCACGAATTGAGCAATTGAACCGCACAGATTGGGCGACCGTTCCGCGCTCGATGTGCAGAACGTATATTTCTCTGTATAATAAATTTATGCACCTATGCAAATGGGTGTAAATAAATTTATGGAGGTCATACAAATGACCAATTACAGAGAGATTTTGAGGCTTGACAGTCTCGGAATCAACAAAACGGACATAGCTACAAGCTGTTTATGTTCTCGGAACACTGTTGCAAACGTATTGCAACGGGCGAAAAGCCTCGGTATCCATTATCCGTTGTCGGATGATATGTCCGACAAGCAACTGGCAGAAAAATTGTTTCCGCCAAGTGATACAAAGCCAACCTACAAGATGCCCGATTACGATTATGTTCATCGTGAGATGGCAAAAAGCGGTGTAACGCTAATGTTGCTTTGGCTGGAGTATTGCGATCAGTGCCGAGAATCAGGTGACATCCCGTACAAATCAACTCAGTTTAACAAGTATTATGGCGATTATATCAAGACAACCAAAGCCACCATGCACATAGGTCGCAAGCCCGGTGAGCTTTTGGAGGTAGACTGGGCAGGACAGGCTGCCGAAATCACCGACACCGATACAGGTGAGCTGATTCCCGTATATATTTTCGTGGCATCCCTGCCGTACAGCGGCTACTCCTATGTTGAGGCGTTACTGTCTCAGAACATGGAAAGCTGGATAACCGCTCATGTTAACGCCTACAGCTTCTTCGGCGGCGCAACGAGGATACTTGTACCAGACAATCTAAAAACGGGCGTGGATAAGGTTACAAGGTCAGAGACCCTGATTAACAAAACCTATCAGGAGATGGCGCAGCATTATGATACCGCCGTTATCCCCGCAAGAGTCAAAACGCCCAAAGATAAAGCCACCGTTGAAGGTACTGTCGGCATTATATCAACATGGATTCTCGCTTCCATCCGTAATCAGCAGTTTCTGTCACTCAGGGAGTTAAATGCTACAATTCGTGAGAAACTACACACCTTCAACCATAAGCCATTTCAGAAAAAGGACGGCAGCCGTGCGTCAGCATTTGCGGAGGAAAAACCGTTTCTGCTACCACTGCCAAAGCGGGCATTTGAGCTTGCCACATGGAAAATTGCCACTGTTCAATACAATTACCATATCAGCGCAGATAGCCAAAACTACTCGGTGCCATATGAATACATCAAGCAGAAGGTGGATGTCAGGCTAACCAAAAATGTTGTTGAGGTATTATTCGGCGGGAACCGAATCTGCTCCCATCCTCGGATGTATGGCAGACCAAACCAATACAGTACCATTGAAGCACATATGCCACCCGACCATCAAAAATATGTGCAGTGGAACGGTGAAAGATTCAGGGCATGGTCGGCGAAAATCGGTAACAATGCTACCGTTATCGTCAATTACTTCCTTACCTCCAACAAGGTGGAGCAGCAGGGCTATAAGGCGTGCATGGCACTTTTGAAGCTGTCCGATAAATATACGCCCGAGCGCCTGGAAGCCGCTTGTGCCAAAGCCCTATCGTATACGCCCAGACCAAGCTACAAGAGCATTTCAGCGATACTGAAATCGGGACAGGACAAGCTCATCATCACCGAACCATCACCCTCCAAGGGTAGCGAATACGGCTTTACCCGCGGTGCCGATTACTACAAAGGGAGGGACGGACAATGCTAAACGAAACCACAATAAACAAGCTGTATGAAATGAAACTCGGCGTTATGGCGCAGACCTTTAAGGATCAGATAACCGACAGCAATTTAGCATCCCTGTCATTTGAAGAGCGTTTGGGGCTGATTGTGGATGCCGAGTGGACTACCCGAAAGAACAATCGCCTCAAAAGGCTTATTGGGAATGCAGGCTATGAGTTCACCGACGCCTGTATTGAGAATATCGAGTATCATGCCGACCGCAAATTGGACAAGGCACAGATTGCTCGCCTTTCCACCTGCAATTACATAACCGATTGCCACAACATCATTATTCTTGGAGCTACGGGCAACGGAAAAACCTATCTTGCAAACGCCTTCGGAATATCCGCCAATCGTAATTTTTACACCGTGAAACATGTCAGACTACCTGATTTGCTCGGAGAACTTGCCGTAGCAAGGGGCGAGGGCAGATACCAGAAGTCAGTCAAACAGTACAAGCAGGTAAAGCTGCTGATTATCGATGAATGGCTACTTTTTCCCATCAGCGACACTGAGGCGAGGGATGTGCTGGACATTGTCAACGCTCGGCACAAACGCGCTTCCACCATCTTCTG
>DUPK01000009.1 GCA_012838345.1 Clostridiales bacterium
CTACAACAACCGCCGCAGCAAGGCAAAGCTAAAGGGCCTGCCGCCTGCTCTTCACAGGCAACAAGCCCTCTCGGTTGCTTGACTTTTTCTCTTTTACATTTTGTCTAACTTTTTGGGGTCACTTCATCCTTCCTGTTCTCTGGTTTATAACTTCTATTCATTTTTCAGGCTCTGGGATGCGCTCTGTTATAGACATCCTTGAGCTTGTTTTTTACGAGCTGCACATAAACCTGTGTCGAGGAAATGTCCGCATGCCCGAGCATTTCCTGTATCGACCTTAAGTCTGCGCCGTTTTCAAGAAGATGCGCAGCAAAGGAATGGCGCAGTGTATGCGGAGTGATTTCCTTATCTATGTGCGCCTTCTCCTGGTAATACTTTATTATTTTCCAGAAGCCTTGACGCGTCATCTTCTCGCCGCTGACATTCACAAACAGGGCCTTCTCGTTAGGGTCGGCTATCATCTGGGGACGGGCATACTGCAGGTAATCCCTAAGCGCCTGTATTGCAACGGGATACATCGGAATAAAGCGTTCCTTGCCCTTCCCTTCGCACCTGATTATGCCGGCCGCGAGATTTACGTCCTTCTCTTCAAGCTCAATAAGTTCGGAAACCCGCATACCGGTAGCGTACAATAGCTCCAGCATCGCCTTGTCGCGATAGCCCTTTGCGTCCTTGCACTCAGGCTGCTCGAGCAGTCTTTCGACTTCATGTCCGGTCAGAATTTGCGGCAGCTTCTTAGGCTGCTTATCCGGTACGATTCCCTCCGTTGGATTATCGTTAACCGTTCCCTGCATCGTCAAATAACCATAGAAGCATTTAAGGGAAGCGAGAGCTCTGGAGACCGTTGAGACCGACTTTCCGTTTCTCCTCATCCATAAAATATACTTTTCCAGGTTATTGCGGGTAACGGATTTAAAGCCCGGCAGCCCCTCATAGGATAAAAACTTTTCAAATTGAGAAATATCCCGCATATAGGAGAGAAAAGTGTTTCTAGACGCCTGCTTTACATCTAAAAGAAATCGTTCAAACTCTTTTAAGCAATCCGCATCGGTCATCAACAGTTCCCCCTATCCCGAACTTGTCTATCCGGCCGCTAATGACGCCAGAAGCGGGGCCAGATATGCATCAATAAATGCAGAAAGTATAAGCGCCGCAAAGCAAAGTAAGCAGCGTAAAAAATAAGCCTTTCCGTAAATAACACGAATGATTCGGCGTTTAAGCAGCGCCCCGGTAAGATTATATGACGCCGTAAAAGCCTGTACGGAGAGGATTAATAAACATGGAAAGGATATAAGAGACGTCAGTCCAAAAAGGGAAAGCGAGACCAGAAAGCCTTTGCCTCCGAAAACCTTGATTATTGAGGCTGCCACAAACGTCAAAACGAAGCCCTTTAATCCAAGCAATGGCGGTAGAAGAATAAATCCAAATGCGGCAAAGCCGAAGAATACGGCTATTGTCGGATAAAGAAAGGTATCAAACAGAGATTTGCCAAGACCGCCGCTAACAAAAACGCCGCCATCAGGCGAGAGGAAGTAGTTTTTCAGCAGCGACCCGCTGAAATCCGAAATATAATTTGCCGAAATTGCCCCGCCAAGGGCGCCGACAAGAAAGAAGCCAGCACTGAGAGTAAATCCAATCGCATCCAGCTTATCTCTTGACAGCAGGTTTCTTATTATTCTTATGTTCATTAATTTCACCCCGTACAGAATATGGACAAGGGGTAAAATTAATGCCTGAAATCCATAAATTACTTGCTTATTTAATATAGTACATCTAATCCGGATAATCAAGCAAAAAAAGCATATTTTATCATTTTTGTTCATTATGCCGATTAATTATGTTAACTTGATTATGTAAACCGTGCAACTAAGTAGATGCGCCGCCCGTGCTCAGGCGGCGCAAATTCTCTATATTTTGTTAATGTTTTATGAACCAGACACAATATGTCGTGAATTTGCTCATAATTATGTAAACCGAGTAACTGATTACACTTTGTATATACGATAATTACTCTTGGTAATTTTGTGCGTTTTCACCTTCTGCCTCTGGCTGGAGCGGCGCAAAGGAAGCTTCCAATAATCCCTCCTGCCATGATGGCGATTAAGACAGCAGGGGTCAATGCTCCCGACAGAGCGCCTTTTTCGGTAAAGGCGGCGATTATCATGGTAAGCAAAAACATGGATATTCCGGACGTAATCCCAATTATCAGCGTCCTGCCGCCCTGTCTTCTTGCAGCCGTAAAGGAGCCTATTAAGCCGCCGAGCCCGCTGGCAAGAACTGCGACCTCCTGCATGAACTTCTCAGGTACTTTCCCCGCAGCGGTCAGAATAGCCGCTATTAGAAGTAAAATCATCGCACACATGAAGCCCGTTGCTCCGCCCACCACGGCATTCACAAAGTTATTGGGGCCTCTCCTGTCATCGCTTTTCCGCATATAAAAAGCCCTCCCTGTTCATAGAATGTTTGTACAACATTCTTATTCACAGGGAGGACAAATAATACCCGATTATTTCTTTGCCTTGGGATCGAAACCGACTTTTGTGGATATGCCCCACTTCTGAATCTGAATGCGAACACGATCCTCACCGGTTTCAAAAGTGATGAGTTCGCCGTCAACATGGCATATCTTACCGACCATGCCGCCTATTGTGACTATCTCATCTCCGGGTGCTAGTTCGTTTCGCATCTGGGTTATTGCTTTCTTCTTTTTGTTCTCCGGGCGAATCATAAAGAAGTAGAAGAAGGCAAAGATTAACACCATAAATATAATTGTACCGTATTGCTCCATTGAGGAACCTCCTTTTTGTGGTCAGTAATTGTGCGAATGTTAAAATTATATATGCTGTGACAATAAAAAACAAGTATTATTCTACTCTCATGGTAAGTTTTTGTGAAAATTCTGCCCGAAAAGCTCGGAAACTGCCGTTTTCGAGCTCTTTTCTTATTCTCTCCATAAGTTCATTGTAAAAGTAGAGGTTGTGGATAACCGCATGCCGCAGGGCAAGCATCTCGTCAGCCTTGAACAGGTGGCGGAGATAGGCCCTTGAATAACGCCGGCACACAGGGCAGCCGCAGTTTTTGTCTATTGGCTCGGAGTCGTTAAAAAACCTCTCGTTGCGGATGTTGAGCATACCCTCCCATGTAAAAAGCCTTCCGTGGCGCCCGTTTCTTGCGGGCATTACACAGTCAAAAAAGTCGACGCCCCTATAAACCCCCTCAATAATATTCGAGGGTGTCCCGACGCCCATCAGATACCGGGGCTTGTCCTTCGGCATGTACTCCTCCACGCTCTCGATTGTGTCGTACATTTCCTCGGTGGTCTCGCCGACAGCCAGGCCCCCGATTGCATAGCCGGGAAGGTCAAGCTCGGCAATTTTCAGCATATGCTCGCGTCTTAAATCCTTAAAGGTTGTGCCCTGATTTATTCCGAAAAGCAGCTGCCCCGGATTTGTGGCCCCCTCTTCTCTGTTGAGCCGAGTTAGCTCATCCTTGCACCTGACTAGCCAGCGGTAGGTTCGATCGCAGGACTGTTTCACATATTCGTATGGCGAGGGTATCTCAACACATTCATCGAAGGCCATCGCGATGTCGGAGCCCAGATACGACTGAATTCTCATGCTGTCCTCCGGACGCATAAAGATATGCCTTCCGTCAACATGCGAGTTGAACTTCACTCCCTCCTCGGTTATTTTTCGCAGCTTAACGAGGGAGTATATCTGAAAGCCACCGCTGTCGGTGAGAACCGGTCCCCTCCAGTCCATAAACTTATGAAGCCCGCCGAGCCGCTTAATGAGCTCCTCCCCGGGCCTCACATGCAGATGGTAGGTGTTTGACAGCAGCACCTGACAGCCTATGCGCTCCAAATCCTCGGAGGAAAGCGCACCCTTTATGGCAGCTTGGGTGCCGACATTCATAAAAACAGGCGTCTCAATAACGCCGTGAGGCGTTCTCAATGAGCCGCGCCTTGCTTTTCCTTCGGTTTTCTTTAACTCAAACATGGATTCACCTATTAGATTATAATCATCGCATCGCCGAAGCTGAAGAACCTGTAGCGCTCTCTTTTCGCCTCTTCATATGCGTTCAGAATGTTCTCTCGCCCAACGAATGCGGATACAAGCATAATTAGCGTGCTCTCCGGCAGATGGAAATTTGTTATAAGCCCGTCGATGCACTTAAAATTATATCCGGGATATATAAAGATGTTTGTCCAGCCGGAACGGGCTATAACATGGCCGCTGTCATCCGAGCAGGACTCAAGCGTCCTGCAGGAAGTTGTTCCGCAGGCGATTATCCTGCCCCCTGTGCGCCTGGTACTGTTTATTTTATCCGCCGTTTCCGGGCTGATTATGCAGTACTCGGCGTGCATTTCGTGCTCCTCTATATTCTCGACCTTTACCGGCCGGAAGGTACCGAGCCCGACATGGAGGGTTATATACGCGATGCTGACCCCCATGTCCTCAATCTCTTTTAATAGCTCTTTAGTAAAATGCAGACCGGCGGTGGGCGCCGCCGCCGAGCCGACTTCCCTTGAGTATACCGTCTGATAGCGCTCTGAATCCTTCAGCTCTTCCTTTATATAGGGCGGCAGCGGCATTTTGCCGAGCCGCTCGAGTATTTCAAGGAAAATGCCCTCGTACTCGAATTCAATGATTCTGTTGCCGCCCTCGCAGACTTCCCGGACGACCGCCGAAAGCTCCCCGTCGCCGAAAATCAGTCTTGTCCCCGGTTCGGCCTTCCGCCCCGGGCGCGTAAGGCACTCCCACATACGGTTTCCCCTGTCAACCAGTAGCAGTACCTCGACGGCGCCGCCTGTCTCCTTTTTCCCGTACAGCCTTGCCGGGAGTACTCTGGAATCGTTGAGGACAAGGCAGTCTCCCGGCCTCAGCAGCTTCGGAAGCTCGTAAAAGTGCAGGTGTCCTGTCTTCCCCGTCCTTCTGTCGAGTAGCATAAGCCGTGAATGGTCACGCTGTTTAATCGGAGTCTGAGCAATCAGCTCCGGCGGCAGGTCAAAATAGAAGTCTTCTTTTTTCATCCAATGATAACTCCGCTAAAATAATACTTGATAATCTCATCGAAGGTCTTGCCGGCCTCGGCCATGGCTTTCGCACCGTACTGGCTCATGCCTACATTATGCCCCCATCCGGAGCCGGTTACAATAAAAGACGAACCTGTCTGCGCAACGCCGCTGCCGCTTGCGTTAACCGTTCTAAGCCCGCTCCCGGTCAGCACCGAAACAATTCCGCCTTTTGAAGCGACCTTCGATATATCGCCCTTGCCGCCTATAGCATATACTGAATTAATATCGTTAAGAGAATTTGCCCCGTTGTTTATGTACAGGCCGGTGGGGCTGCTTGAGGCGCTTGTTATTCTGAAACGCTGGCTGTATGTATACTTGCCGTACATTGTGCTGTAGAGTATGCTCCTAGCCTCCGACTTTGAAAACGTGTGGCTCAGGTTTCCGTCACTGAAGGTAATCGAAAATATGTTCCCCGTTTCGGTATATGTCGGCGTCACGCTTTTGACTGTTCCTATGTAGTATCCCTTCGAGTTGAGTATGTCGGTTATCTCGTCCGCCGTATATGTATAGCTCCAGTTGTCAAAGCCTGTATAAACGGTAGTGTCATATTCGTCTATCCGCCCCACCAAATAAGGCAGCTGCGTCATCCAGACGTTCCCGCTCGACTCGGTCGCACCTCCGTTTGTCGCGTGGTAATAGGTCTGACAAATCTCTCCGTTATAGCGGACAAAAAGACCGCTTGTCTGCTCCACCGCCGCGTCCGTTGCCGTACTCGCCTTGGTAAGGCCGCCGTACACCTGGCAGCAGATGGTGTTGCATACGTCGAAGCTGCCGTGGCTGTTTAAGTGGGTCACCACATAGTTTCTCGCGCACATGGCCTGAGCCTTGAGCGCTTCAAGCGGCCAGTAGGGCATCATCTCCTCGGGCACGACGCCTTTCAGATAATCGTCAATGTTAAGGACGTTGACAACCTGCATATAGCCGTTTGAAAGCGCGGTGAATTCAAAAGCGCCATAGTATTTTACGGAATCAAACCAGGTTACGCATTTCTCCCCCGGTCCGGGAATGGGCATGATTGCAAGCGGGTTATTAAAACTGCAGTCAAGCTCGTAAAGCGTCTCCGAGGTAGCGCGATTTGAAACTATAATCGTCGAACCTGATATTGTTATATTCAGCGAGCTTATGTTGACCGCCGTATCTACCGGGTATTGTACAAAATTTCTGGAGGAGTCAAAATAGCCGAAATAAAAGCCGTGCCCCACAAAGTTTGTAAGCCAGGCCGAGGACACGTCGCTGCCGTTGCTTGTGTAGCGCAGCCCCACCCTTATCGTCGTGGTTGCGGGGGGAGCAGCCCCGGCATAGGGGGCGCTGCCAACAAGAAACATAAAGGACATAAGCACCGGTAGCACAGTTCGCAGGAGTCTTTTAATTCTCATGATATTTCTCCGTATGTACAAATTATTGTAAACCTAGGATAAAATTGAGTATATTTTTGTGCTTCTAAATATTGACACATTAGATACGGCATGATAGTATTGATAAAAATCAAATAGCAGTAGAGGCGCGGCCATAAGAGTAGCGGCAAGGAGGGTTCCGATACCCGATGATATGCTGTGAAAGGGTAAGCCGCCGAAGTTCCTCCGGTATCGGAGTCGGAGGGGCTGGGTGCCCGGTGAACAACCGGGTAACTGTCATCAATACTGACGGTTGATGGAGAGCTATCTGCTTTTGAATATAGTTTTCCCTTAAGTCTAAGTTAGGGAATATTATATTACAAAATCAGCTGGTTTTTCAACCCGCTGATTATTATTTTATCTACATTTATTTTTCCGGTTATACTCAACACCGCCAGACACAAAGATTAATATATATCGGAGGTATTACAATGAAAAAGTACAAGGTAGGAGTAGTAGGCGGAACCGGCATGGTTGGTCAGCGCTTTGTTTCGCTGATGGAAAATCACCCCTGGTTCGAGCTTAAGGTTATCGCCGCAAGCCCCCGCAGTGCCGGCAAACGCTATGAGGACGCCGTCGGCTCGCGCTGGGCGCTTGAAACTCCAATGCCTGAGGAAGCAAAAAACATCATCGTCAAGGATGCGCAGGCCGATGCTGAAGCCATAGCCGCGGAAGTGGATTTCATATTCTCCGCCGTAGAAATGAAAAAAGAAGAGATACAGGCCTTGGAGGAAAAGTACGCGAAACTCGAGTGCCCCGTAGTCTCGAACAACAGCGCGCACCGCTGGACTCCCGACGTCCCGATGGTGGTGCCCGAAATAAATCCCGAACATTTGGAGGTAATCGAGGCACAGAGAAAACGCCTCGGCACTAAACGCGGATTTATCGCCGTCAAATCCAACTGCTCGCTGCAAAGCTACATGCCCGCCCTGCACCCCCTGCGCGACTTCGGCATAGATAAGGTTCTCGTCTGCACCTACCAGGCAATATCCGGCGCCGGAAAAACCTTTGAAACCTGGCCGGAGATGGTCGATAACGTAATCCCCTATATCGGCGGCGAGGAGGAGAAATCCGAGCGCGAGCCGATGAAGCTCTGGGGAAAGGTAGAAAACGGTATAATTGCAAATGCCGCCGAGCCCTCAATTACCGCGCAGTGCATCCGCGTCCCCGTCACAAACGGCCATATGGCGGCGGTGTTCGTAACCTTTAAACAGAAGCCGGAAAAAGATGAAATACTGAAGGCCTGGAGAGCCTTTGAGGGAAAGCCTCAGGAGCTTGAGCTGCCCACCGCTCCAAAACAGTTCCTCCACTACTTCGAGGAGGATAACCGTCCGCAGACAAGGCTGGACAGAGAGCTCGAAAGAGGCATGGCCATTTCCATCGGACGCCTGCGCCCCGACACCCAGTACGATTACAAGTTCGTCTGTCTTTCCCACAATACGCTGAGAGGTGCCGCGGGCGGAGCCGTGCTCCTGGCAGAACTCCTTTGCGCTGAAAACTATATCTAAATCTATTATTAATGATTGGAGGTCAATTCAATGAAGAAGACACCGGTTTTTACGGGAAGCGGCGTTGCCATTGTCACACCGTTCAAGGACGGTAAGGTAAACTTCGAAAAACTTGGCGAGCTAATTGATTTTCAGATTGCCGGCGGCACTTCCTCAATCATAATCTGCGGAACCACCGGCGAGAGCTCCACACAGTCGCTTGAAGAGCATGTCGCCACAGTCGACTACTGCGTGAAATACGTAAACGGCCGTGTTCCCGTTATTGCGGGAGCCGGCAGCAATGACACCGAGGCCGCCAAATTCCTCTGCAAAAGCGCGGAAGAATCGGGCGCCGACGCACTTCTTATAGTAACTCCCTATTACAACAAGGCAACACAGAAGGGACTTATCAAGCACTACACCGCCCTCGCCGACTGTGTCAACATCCCCGTTATACTCTATAACGTTCCGGGACGCACAGGCTGCGGTTTTACCGCCGCGACTTACTATGAGCTTTCAAAGCATCCCAATATAAACGGTGTTAAGGAAGCCTCCGGCGACTTTAACCTTATAAACGAAACAATGGCCCTTTGCGGCGATGACCTCTATTTCTGGAGCGGCAATGACGGCGATACGGTCAGTATGATGGCCCTCGGCGGAAAAGGTGTAATTTCCGTCCTCGCCAATATGCTGCCCGAGGTGATGGCGAAGA
Organism: Clostridiales bacterium; assembly: GCA_012838345.1. Taxonomy (GTDB): domain Bacteria; phylum Bacillota; class Clostridia; order Oscillospirales; family Oscillospiraceae; genus DUPK01. Next base: position 8,671 of record DUPK01000009.1, read on the forward strand.
TTTGCGACTTCTGCCTCAAGGAAAACTTTGCCGAGGCACGCAAACTGCATCTCAGCTATGTACACCTGATGAATGCGATGTTCTATGAGGTAAACCCCATACCCATCAAGACTGCCATGAATCTGCTTGGAATGGACGCGGGCGAGCTTCGTCTCCCGCTGTGCGAAATGGAGCCGCACAATCTTGAGCGACTAAAGAAGGCTATGCGCGCCAAGGGTCTAAACGTTTAAATCTTAAAATATGATAAGCATAATAGACAGAGAATAATACATAGAAAAGAGTGAGCCTAATGCTAAAGCTTATTATTTCGGGCTGTAACGGGCGCATGGGGCAGGCTGTTGCGGCGGTATGCCGGGCAGACAATAGCATTAGAATTGTCGCAGGTATTGACACAAACACTGTTAAACTCTGCGATTATCCCGTATATGTGACCCCCATGGAGTACGGCGGAAGTTCGGATGTAGTCGTCGACTTCTCACATCCTGCCGCTCTCCCCTGCCTACTTTCATACTGCATCGCCCGCTCCCTCCCCATTGTGCTGTGCACTACGGGCTATTCCGAGGACGAACTGACCCTGATAAGAAGCGCCGCCGAAAAAATACCTATTTTCAAGTCGGCCAACATGTCCATAGGAATAAATCTCCTGCTTGCACTCGTAAGACAGACCGCAGAAGCGCTCGGCGGGGATTTTGACATAGAGATTGTCGAGCGCCACCACAACAAAAAGCTTGATGCTCCCAGCGGAACGGCTTTGATGCTTGCAGACGCCGCGTCTGAGGGGCTCAAATCCTCCCCCCAGTATATTTACGAGCGGCAAAGCTTCCGCAAACCCCGGGGCAAGAACGAAATCGGCATCTCGGCGGTTCGCGGAGGGACAATACCGGGTGAGCACGAGGTCATTTTTGCCGGCAGCAACGAGGTAATCGAGTTAAAGCACACGGTTTACTCACGTGAGGTTTTTGCGGCCGGGGCTGTGAGAGCCGCAAAATTCCTGGCTAAACAGACCGAGCCCCGCATCTACGATATGAACGACCTCCTGTTCGGTGAAGTGTCTTAGGAATATTGCCCGGGGCGGTAAAACCGTCCCGGGCATTTTTTTCGCCGCGAATATTAGGCATACCGTTGAGGTCAGAAGATAATAGTAAAATCGTAGCGCTTTGTATAGTCACGGCGGCAGCAGCATCAGCAGGGCAGCAAAGTGCCGCCTCACTAAATATGGTAACACTAATCTTTCCGAATTATAATATAAATTAGACCGTGGCGATTTTATCGCCACGGTCTAAAACTAAATACTATCTCTTTACAACGGGCAGCCAGGCTTCGCAGCGATAGTCCTCGGAAGCTGTGTCGCCCTCGAAATATAACTCGATGTCAGGGGCGTTTGCATAAGCATAGCCGGAATTGGGAAGCCATTCCGTGATAATTCTCTTTTGAAGGTTTTGAATTGCCTCCGGCATTGCCCCTACGCACTCAAATATTGCCCAAGTGCACTCGGGTATAGTAAACTCATGCATACCCGACGGTACTTCCCTGTCGGTTGCGACCGCGATGTAATAGTCAAACTCCTTCTGCGATGCCCAGGTGCACACTCCCATAACCCCATAGGGTTCTCTGTTCATGATGGAACACAACTGCTGCATAGTTCCTTCGGCATTCGCTTTCTGCCAAAAAAGCGGGACTTTAACGAATGATTCATTGATACCGTCGGCGTAGTGCTCTTTGATTCCTACTATGCGAATAGGGCCTTTCTTTTCAATTCTGTAGTTCATTTCCGCTTCTCCCTTAATTGTTATTTTGAAGCTGATGGGAGGATAGGCTTTAAGTACAACACCGCTCTTCCTTGCGTCCGAGGGGGAAACCCCGTGAACGCTCTGAAAGGCACGGTTGAAGGCGGTCGGAGAATCGTACCCGTACTTGAGCGCAACATCTATTACTTTTCCCCCGCTCTGCAGGTCCGCGACAGCCATTGTCATCCTCCTCCGGCGGATATACTCGGAAAGAGTGACATCGGCAAGGTATGAGAACATCCTTTGAAAATGATAGCTTGAGCAGCGCACGATTTGCGCCAATCTCTCAATCTCAATTTCATCGCATAAATGCTCTTCAATATATGCCATTGCTTCGTTTAGGCAATTCAGCCATTCCATTACACCAGCTCCTGACAATCAAAGTTTACAGCGCGGGTTTTTATTTTTCCTCTCTTTTCCTGCACGCTTTTGAGAGCAGCTTTATCATCACCTGCAAGGCGGCCAGAGTCGCTGATTTCCTGCATCTCCGTCAAATGCGCCCAGTATCTTTTGGGCATATGCGACATTCGGCACTTCGGATTTTCCCGCCCCTCGACGGCGATGGTGTTGTAAAACCGCTTCCACATGGCGCGGTAGCGAAGCTCGTCCATTTCCGGTGAGGGTGGCACGAAATCATCCGATTGAACAATACGGCTTTGCCCTTTATACACAACTAGGGCAAGCCTGTGAGTTTTGTCGTATATTATAAAACTGCCGCCGGGATAGCGGCTCATAAAATGGTGCTTCAGTAGGGGCAGAACATTATTTTTCGGCTCGATTGTTGCGACAAGCCCACCGCCGAAATCCGAGAACCTCACAAAACCGCGCAGGAGCTCCGCCTCGTTTCCAAGACGGGTAACGGCCTTGTAAAGTATCGCAACCCTGTCGTCGGTGAGCATTTTTAATACCTTCGCCCCGCATTTAAATCCCAATACCAGAAAACGCAGTATGTGGACTTCCCTGTCCCTCAAGTCGGTGAGATAGGCCCTATAAACAAGCCTCATCGCCTCGCCGGAGATTTTCTCTTTAACGGCTTTCATCACGCGCGCTGCTTTTGCGTTGTCGGTTACAATTTCACGTGCCTCAAAAAGCGACTGCTGCGCCTCTTCACGGCTTATTATGCTAAGCGGCATTTCCCTTTTGTAAAAACTCTCGTATACACAGCACATCAGCCCCTCAAAGCTGCCGTCGTACCTGTAAATTAAATCTGGCCTGTCAAGCATTTGAGGACATCCTCCCTCGTCACGAAAGTATCATCAAAGAGCGACAGCTGCTCACCCATCGTGCCGTCCATAAGCCTCATACTCCTGTCTGACAAAAGGCCGCGCAGAATGCTCTCATGCGACATCTTAAGTCCTTCAACCGCCCTGCCGCTGCACAGTATGAAGTATTGAGCCCTTTTCAGCGCTACTCCAAGCTTTCTCAGCCCGTCAAAATTCAAAGGCCCTACCCTCCTGGCTTCGATTATGCGCTCTGCACTCGTTAAGCCTATTCCCGGCACGCGCAGCAGCATCTCGTAAGGCGCGGTGTTTACGTCAACCGGAAAGCTGTCAAGGTGCGAGAGCGCCCAACTGCACTTAGGGTCGACATAGGGGTTGAAGTTCGGATTTTTCTCATCAAGAAGCTCGGAGGCGTTAAATTTGTAAAAGCGCATAAGCCAATCGGCCTGGTACAGCCGGTGCTCGCGCAAAAGCGGCGGTTTACTCGTGAGCGCCGGCAGGTTCTTGTGCTCCACAACCGGCATATAGGCGGAAAAAAACACCCTTTTAAGCCCGTACTTCTTATAAAGCGCGGCGGACAAGTTTAAAATCTGGTAGTCCGTCTCGGGTGTCGCACCTACTATTATCTGAGTGCTCTGCCCTGCCGGGGCAAACTGCGGCGCGCTTTTATAGCGCTTAAGCTCCCTGCTCTCAGCAATGTTCTGGGAAATAAGCGCCATGGGCCCCAGTATGCTCTCCTTATTCTTATCCGGGGCAAGGAGCTTAAGGCTCTCTTGCGAAGGGAGCTCAATGTTGACGCTCATCCTGTCGGTCAAAAGCCCTAATTTGCGTATAAGCCGCTCGTCCGCCCCCGGTATGGCCTTGGCATGGATATATCCGCCGAAGCGATACTCGTTTCGCAAAATTTCAAGTAGTTTAATCATCTGCTCGCAGGTATAGTCGGGGTTTCGAATAACCGCAGAGCTGAGAAAAAGCCCCTCAATATAGTTGCGCTTGTAAAACTGAATTGTAAGTTCGGCCAGCTCCCTCGGCTCGAATGTGGCCCTCCTAATATCGTTTGAGCGGCGGTTTACGCAATAGCAGCAATCATAGACACAGGAGTTGCTTAGCAAAACCTTAAGTAGTGTAATACAGCGCCCGTCGGCGGCAAAACTGTGGCAAATCCCCGCGGAACTAGCATTCCCAATACCGCCCTTTTGACCCTTTCGGTCAACACCGCTTGAGGTGCAGGCAACATCATATTTAGCGGCCGCTGCCAAAATCGTGAGCTTGTCTATGGTATCCATATGTACTGACGCCCCTCGAACATATGTTCGCATCCATCATAGCATAAACTTCTTCCCTTTTCAACTTAATTTTATTATTTTCTATATGAATATTGTTGATTTTAAGTTATTAAGTTATAATAAATGGAAAGTAGTTTCAGACTGAAGCACTTTTCGGGGGTTGAGCGGTATGAGAAATTTTTGTACCAAATGCGGGGGCAGAATAACCGGCGAAGACAAGTACTGTGGGAATTGCGGCGCTCCTTTATCGGCGGGGCCTGGCCAGGAGGAGCTTAATTCAGTTTTGGTCAAGGAGCTAGATTCCGGGGATATAGTTTTTTTCAGGCCACACGAACCCGAACAGGCTGATAATGGTCCGCCTGAGCAGGAGCCTAAGCCTGAAGGCGTTATTAGCAATGAATATGATCAGTCCGATACTCTTTCCGTTTCTTCCGGTGTACCGTCACCAGATGGAGAACCTGCAATCGAAGCCGCCGAAGTTACGGAAGCTTCAGAAACGGACAGCGAGGATAGGTTTTCTCCCCTGCCGCCCCTTGAGAAGCTTCCAGTATTGGAGTCTAATTGCACCAATGAGCTTCAGGAGAGTTACCCTTTCCCTCCCGATGTTCCTGTTTTGGAAAAACTAAAACAGCTTGATGAGATGTCTTTATCACAGGGGAACGCGCAGGAGAAAGCCGAACCTGTTATGGAGCCGGATTCCGGGCTTGAAGATGAGATTGACGAGTCGGTGAGAAGGTTTTTAAACGATGAGCCGCAGCCCAACCCAAAAAACGACACCATCACTTTATTTGGGTGGGTAGGCATCATTTTTCTTCTCCTCATCCCGGCGGTTAACGTTCTGCTGTTAATTATCTGGGCTCTCGGCGGCTGTCGAAAAAAGCAAAAGGCCCGGTTTGCCCGAGCCCTGCTTATTGTTATAGCTATTATCGCACTGCTAATCTATGTCGGCCATACATTCTTTAAGGATTACATAGACAACATAATTACTGATCTGATACGCTGGAAAGAAATCTCTATCGAATTTGCTACTAAGTTCTTTGAGAGTATTATCGAGACAGTGAATACTTGGGTAAAATAGACTTTTTCCGCCTGATAAAATCGACACGCCCGCCGGTAAACCGGCGGGCGGTATTTCCTTCTTTATAAGTAATGTTCACTTTCCTTTGTTGGTATCGGAAAGCCCTTGCACAGGTCTTGGGTATTTATGTACCTATGTGTACCCTTAAAGCGTCCTCGACAGCCAGACGCCGTGTACAAGTGCAAGCCTTGTCTTACAACAAGGCAAAAGCTACGAAGTCAAGCTTCGCAGCTCTTGCGGGCAAATACCGGGTATCCGCTTCTTGTTTTATCTGCAGCAGGTAGAAGAGCCAAACCCACAGCCACAGCAGCAGATCAGGATGAGCAGGATTATGAAAATCCAACAGCAGGAGCTACCTCCAAAAGCGTTAAATCCCATAGGACACCTCCAAATATGTTGTGAGTCTCGCGACTCACTACATATTATGCAGCGTCAGCCTACGTGTTGATTGAAGCATTTATGAACCGATACAACATGGTGCAGACTTCGGCGCGGGTCGCGGTGCCCTTTGGGTCAAATTCGCCCGTGTCCCTGCCTTTAAGCAAACCGGTTCGCTGTGACCTATATACCGCCGACCTTGCCCACGAGCTTATCTGCCAGTCGTCGCTGAAGGCGGTGTTTGATGCGGTTTCGGGTAAACTGAGGCCCTGGAAATCAGCAAAGCGCATAATTACAAGAGACATCTGCTCTCTTGTTATCTCCTGATTCGGGAGGAATGTGCCGTCTCCAAAACCGTTTACTATTCCATTCTGGGCGGCCCAGGAGACATACGGGCCATACCATTCGTTAATCCTGACATCGGTAAATGGAGTGGAAGTGTGCGATTCCGTGTTTATACCGTATATGCGGCCCAAGACCGTAACGAACATGGCCCGGCTCATCTTGTAATTGGGCTCGAAAATCTGCTCGCCCATCCCGTTGACATAGCCGTTAAGTGCCAGGTATAGGATATAGTCCATTGCCCAATGGCTGTCAATATCATTAAAGTTCGCTGCGGCGGGGATTTCTCCGCTTTTCGCTGTGGAATACCCTCCGCTTACGGATAAAATCGCGTTGTCTGAAAAAACGGTAATCATGGCGGCTGTTCTTTCCGCCGCAAAATAGCGGTTGTTTGCGCTTAACCTCTGCCCCTTACCCACAACTGTGCCGTCCGTGACATTTATCACCGTACCGCTTAAATCAGTTATACGGGCAGTGCCGGATAAAAGATAAACGCTCCCGCCCGTTTTAACAGTCACGGTTCCGCCGCGGTCTAGATATATGGTCCTATAATTACGGGCAAAATCGTCCCCCGAAGGCGAATTTATCTCAATCTGAGCAAGGCGCCTTGTCATGGTGTCTTTGAGCTTACCGAGCGATTCTGCAATTATATTCTCGGCCTTGTTTAGTACATTTGATATGTAATCGGGCAAGAAGCTTAGTGAGATAAGGGGATCGTCTTGCCCTCCGGGCGTGTCGGCAAATGCCGTGCTAAGCGACGCCATGACGGTTATTATTAAAATAAATGCAAGCAATCGTTTCAATAAATGACCCCCAAGCAGGCTCTTATAACTGACCAAATCTTTCCGACATTATAGCAAGTAATGCGTCAAATTTCAACAAAATGCGAAAAACAGGCCGCTTGGCATAATATTCTAGAAATATATTTAAATTATTTCTTTAATATCGCACAATATTTCTTGTATTTCCTTTTGTTTTGTGTCATGATAATGTATCATAAACAATTAATTGTCGTCAAAGATAACTTCAGATAATAACAAGGGAGTAATAGAATGCAGAGATTTGTTTACGCGGACAACGCTGGAACAACTGCCCTGTCAAAAACCGCTCTCGAGGCTATGATGCCTTACCTTACGGAATTCTACGGCAATCCTTCCTCAATCTACAGCTTGGGAAGAAAGTCTAAGACAGCCATAGAAACTGCCAGGCAAAAAATTGCAGCGGCAATCGGGGCAAAGGCTGAGGAGATATACTTTACCGGCGGCGGCTCCGAGGCCGACAACTGGGCTATACGTTCAGTTGTTGAAAAGATGAGCAAAAAAGGCCGCCATATAATAAGCACGGCAATAGAGCACCACGCCGTACTGCATACCCTTAAAGCGCTTGAAAAGCAGGGCTGCGAGGTTACCTACCTGCCCGTGGACAGCTACGGCCAGATTTCGCTTGACGAGCTAAAAGACGCCATCAGGGATGACACCATCCTCATTACGATAATGATGGCCAACAACGAAATAGGAACCATTTTGCCTATCGCGGAAGTATCCAAAATTGCTAAGGAGCGCGGCATACTGGTTCACACCGACGCGGTCCAGGCAGTCGGGCATATACCCGTAGATGTTGATGAGCTGGGCGTCGATATGCTCTCCTTGGCCGCTCACAAGTTCAGAGGTCCAAAGGGCATCGGGGCGCTTTACGTTAGAAAGGGCCTTTTCCTCCCCGCATACCTTACGGGCGGCGGACAGGAAAAAGGCAGGCGCGCCGGCACCGAAAACGTAGCCGGTATTGTGGGCATGGCTGCCGCGCTTGAAGAGGCCATTGCAAATATGGACGAGAATATAAAAAAGGTTACGGCAATGCGCGACCGTCTCATTGAAAACCTTCTCAAGATACAGTTTTCACGTCTCACGGGCGACCCTGTGAACAGGCTGCCCGGAACGGCTTCCTTTGTTTTCGAATGCATTGAGGGCGAGTCATTGGTTCTGTCCCTCGACGCCAAAGGAATATGCGCTTCCTCAGGCTCGGCCTGTTCTTCGGCTTCGCTTGACCCCTCACATGTTCTGCTCGCTATCGGGCTGCCGCACGAAATCGCTCACGGCTCCCTGCGCCTGACTATAAACGAGGACAACACCGATGAAGATATTGACTATATCCTGGCGGAGGTGCCCCCCATTATCGCTCGCCTGCGCGAGATGTCACCGCTCTGGGAGGACAAGATAAATGGCAAACTCTGACATCAGGCAACGAATTCTTGAGTTGAAAGCTGAAAAAAACGCGCTGGTTCTTGCCCATTATTATCAGCCTCTTGAGGTACAGGACATGGCGGACCATGTCTGCGACTCCTTTGAGATGGCTAAAAGAGCAAGAGCAGCAGAGCAGCAGACGGTAGTCATCTGCGGTGTTGTCTTCATGGCCGAGAGCGCCAAGATACTTAATCCCGGGAAGAAGATCCTCATTCCTGTTATGGAAGCGGGCTGCCCCATGGCCGACATGGTGACTCCCGAGGATGTAATTAAGCTCAAAAAGGAGCATCCCGACGCTGCGGTTGTGTGCTATGTCAACTCCTCCGCGGCGGTAAAGTCGGTCAGCGACATTTGCTGCACATCTTCTTCTGTACTCAGGATTGTCCGTTCGCTTCCCCAAAAAAAGATTATCTTCATACCCGACAAAAACCTTGGCGCCTATGTCGCCAAGCAGGTGCCCGAGAAAGAGGTGATCCTCTTCGACGGTTTCTGCCCCACGCACAACAGGATAAGCGAGAGCGACGTGCTTCGCGCAAAGGCAGCTCATCCGGACAGCGTATTTGCCGCCCACCCCGAATGCCGCGAGGAAGTTCTAAACCATGCCGATTTCATCGGAAGTACGGCCCAGATATTGGACTACGCAAGAAAATCGGAAGAAAAAACAATAATTATCGGAACGGAACAGGGCATCGTGGAGAGGCTCAGACGCGAGCTTCCGAATAAGAACATCTATTCCGTAGCAGCGAGCTTTATTTGCCCGAACATGAAGAAAACCGGTCTTCAGGAGCTTCTCAACTGCCTGGAAAACGAGCAGTGGGAAATCAAGCTGACCGATGGAGAAATAGCCGCGGCAAAACAGAGCCTTGACCGCATGGTAAGCATTTAAGGAGAGAAAATATGTACACGGAAAAAGTTATGGACCATTTTGCAAACCCGCGGAATGTGGGCGAACTTCCCGACGCAAACGCCATAGGGCAGGTCGGAAACCCCAAATGCGGAGATATAATGAAGATTTATATGAAAATCGAGGATGAGGTAATTAAGGACATCAGCTTCAAAACCTTCGGCTGCGGAGCCGCAATCGCCACATCCTCCATGGCCACGGAGCTTGTCAAAGGCAAGACCATTCAGGACGCTCTTGCACTGACAAATAAGGCCGTTGTGGAAGCGCTTGACGGGCTGCCTCCTGCGAAAATACACTGCTCGGTTCTCGCAGAGCAGGGCATTAAGGCGGCTATCGCCGACTACTACAAGCGCCAGGGTATCGACCCCGAGCCGATAGTCGGCTGCCATTGCGACTGCGAGCATTGCGAGCACTAAATACACTCAAAATAAAAAAGCGGTGCAGAATGTTTCTGCACCGCTTAATATATTTTATGTTTTACCTTCAAAACGCTGCCCGCACTTCGGACAGGTTATGTGTATCCTCCCCTTGCCCCTCGGCACGCGGAGAATGTTCTTGCAGCCGGGACATCTAAAGAACTTATGGGTTTTGGAGGATTTCATCTGCGTGATTTTCCAGGAAAACCAAGACTTAATCGGGGCAAAAAAGCCCATAAACCATGCGTTTTCGGCACGCCGCTTTACAACATTCCTTGAAAAGATTCTGAAAACCGCGTACAGCAGAAGGATAGTGGAGATAATCTCGAATACAAGGTATCCTGAAAACGAATATATTAAATTTAATATCAGGGCCAGTGCGACAGACGTAATTGTCAGGTTATCCGGTCCGTTTCGCCCCGTCATCAGGCGCCTTAGGAAATTCATAATAACAACTCCATATCACTCGCTGCTGGTTATTATATACTCTTGTCTATTCTTTTTCAAGCTGCAAATTTGAATGTAATGTAAACTTTAAAAGTTGTAGAAGAAAACTGCTTTAATCAAAAGATTATTGCCTTTTTTTATTGAAAATGTTATAATTAACATACTTAATATATTATATATTCGATTAAGGAAGTCGGTGAATCCCTCTGAAAATACTCAGCACAAAACCCCTCAGCAGTGAGGAACAGTACCAACGAATGACGGCGACCCCCATACCAAAGCTCGTCACTTCTATGGCGATTCCCACTGTTGTAAGCATGCTTATCATGTCCATATATAATATGGCGGACACATTTTTCGTTTCACAGCTTGGAACGAGCGCCGGCGGGGCTGTCGGCATTGTCTTCCCGATAATGACCATAATTCAGTCGCTTGGATTTACAATCGCCATAGGCGCTTCAAGTATGGTTTCCAGAACGCTTGGAGAGAAAAACGACAAGGCCGCCGATACATATGCTTCCACAGCTTTCTTTACCGCATTATTCGTAGGAGCTGTTATCGCGGCAATCGGCCTTTCTTTCATAAACCCCTTAATGAAGCTTTTGGGCGCCACCCCGACCATTCTCCCCTATGCGCGCGACTACGGGCAGTATATCTTCATAGGCGCACCGTTTATGTGCTGCTCATATGTTATGAATAACGCCCTGCGCGCTGAGGGAAAGGCGACATTTTCCATGGTCGGCTTGTCTGCCGGTGGCATATTGAATATCATCCTGGACCCCATTTTCATTTTTACCTTTGGATTGGGCACAGCCGGTGCGGCAATAGCCACAATCATCAGCCAGTTCATAAGCTTTCTTATTCTTCTCTCCTTCTATGTCGGCAGAAAGTCGCTTGTTGTGATAAGAATTAAGGATATTTCACGGAGTTTTTCCACCTATTATACGATATTTACGGTTGGCATGCCCTCGTTCTTCAGACAGGGGCTGGCAACTATCGCGTCAATCTTCTTAAACGTCGCCGCTTCGGCCTACGGCGATGCGGCCATCGCCGCGATAAGCATAAACAACCGCATATTTATGCTTATCTTATCAGTAGTATTGGGCATAGGGCAGGGCTTCATGCCTGTCTGCGGCTATAACTTCGGAGCCAAAATATACAACAGGGTCCGCGAATCATACTGGTTTGCACTTAAGCTTGGAACCGTCATTGTGGCCACCCTTTCGGTTATAGGGCTTATTTTTGCCCCTCAGGTTATGGCCGTTTTCCGCGACGACCCGCAGGTAATAGAAATCGGTTCGTTTATCATGAGAATTCAATGCGCAGTTATGGTCCTGCACCCCTTACTGATGGTTTCTACAATGCTGTTCCAGTCGACGGGAAGCTCTTTAAGCGGAACGTTTCTCTCAATGTGCAGGCAGGGTATCTATTTCATACCCCTGATAAACATACTTCCCAGACTTTTTGGACTTAGAGGAGTTCAAATCACACAGACCTGCGCGGATGTTCTCTGCTTTCTGACCTGTATTCCCTTGGTTATTAATTTCTTCAGGAGGCTTAAGCGGCTCGAGGCTGAGGCGCAGCCGCAGGAGAGCAAAAATCAGGAGAAGGAAAGCATAAGCATATAACCTAACGCCGGTCACAGTCTAAGTGGCCGGCGTTCTTGTAGAAAAGATTGAAAGGGGTTTTACGATAACTTAGTCCGTACGTATCTCAAGTTCTCTGATTTTTACGCTGTTTTTGTAGATTTTTATTTGATAAAGCACATCGCTTTCAAGAGGACCGAAAATAAAGTAACCCGCTTTGTCGGTAAATATGCGGTAAATGAGCTCCTCCCCTTCCTCAGTTAAACGGAAGAGAAGCACCAGCGCATTTTCAACAGCATTGTCCTCTTTGTCGAGCACTGTTCCGCAAATAGCGGTCCGCTTGTCGATTTCCGTATGTACAATCGTTTCTATAAGTTCGCCCGCGGAGGGCTTAAAATAGAATTTGGCGTAGCCTGTCATAGCATTTCCCCGTTTTGTAGTTTTATATTACATTATATTTTATGGCCGGGGTAACGTGCTTGACAAGCAAATGCAAATTATATAAAATGACTTAACAGCCGAGAGGCTTGCTTTCCCGCGCATTTTAATCTATTTAGGGCGGAAGCGCTCAGAGCCAAGGCGCGTGCTCCGCCACATTTTATTATTGCGGCTAAAGGCAGCCGCTTTGAAAGGGTTGAACAAAGTGGCAAAAGAGAAGAAACAGGTCGAACAGATCACAGACATGGATGTGGATTTTGCTCAGTGGTACACGGACGTCGTATTAAAGGCTGAGCTGATCGACTATTCTGGAGTCAAGGGACTCATGGTCTTGCGACCTTATGGTTATGCCATTTGGGAGAATATACAAAAAGTTCTGGACGGGATGTTCAAGGAAACGGGACACGAAAACGTAGCCATGCCTCTGCTTATCCCCGAGTCGCTTCTTCAGAAGGAGAAGGACCATGTCGAGGGCTTTGCTCCCGAAGTCGCCTGGGTGACACACGGCGGCAACGAAGAGCTCACAGAGCGTCTGTGCATACGCCCAACTTCCGAAACTCTTTTCTGTGAGCATTGGAACCATGTTCTCCACTCGTGGCGCGATTTGCCGATGCTCTACAACCAGTGGTGCAGCGTCCTGCGCTGGGAAAAGACTACGAGACCCTTCCTGCGCGGCCGTGAGTTCCACTGGCAGGAAGGCCACACCCTTCATGCCACAGCCGAAGAGGCAATGGCTGAAACCATGCAGCAGCTTGAAACTTACGCAAACTTCTGTGAAAACTGGCTTGCCATGCCCGTTATTCGCGGCAGGAAAACTGAAAAGGAAAAGTTCGCCGGTGCGGTCGCCACTTACACCGTCGAGTGTATGATGCATGACACGAAGGCTCTCCAGTCCGGCACATCGCACTATTTTGGAGACGGCTTTGCAAAGGCCTTTGATATTACCTTTACTGACAAAAACAATCAGCTTGCCTACCCGCACCAGACCTCCTGGGGGCTTTCGACCCGCATCATAGGCGGCATAATTATGACTCACGGCGACAACAACGGCCTTGTGCTGCCACCAAAAATCGCTCCAATCCAGGCCATAGTCATCCCGATAGCGATGCACAAGGAGGGCGTAAAGGAAAAGGCCAACGAGCTGCTTTGCAGGCTCAGGGACGCGGGACTGCGTGTCAAGGCCGATTTCTCGGACTACAGCCCGGGCTGGAAGTTTGCCGAATACGAAATGAAGGGTATTCCTCTGCGTGTCGAGATTGGTCCGAAGGATATAGAAAACGGCCAGTGCATAGCAGTGCGGCGCGATAACGGCGAGAAGGTTGTCCTGTCTCTCGCGGAGCTTGAGGAGAAAGTAAAGGAACTGCTTGACTTAGTCCAGCAGGGCTTGTTTGATAAGGCAAAGCGCAATCTCGTCGAGAACACATTCGACGCCTCCACCGCCGATGAGATAAAGGAGATTATTGAGACAAAGGGCGGCTTTATCCGCACGAAGTGGTGCGGAGCCACCGAATGCGAGCTCAAGCTCAAGGAGTATGCCGGAGTGACCTCAAGATGTATTCCGCTGGAGCAGGACGGAAAAACGGGTCCCTGCCCCGTCTGCGGGAAAACCTCCGACACCACGATTATTTGGGGCGTGGCTTACTAAGGCAAGTTCTTTCAATATTTCAATAATAACAGAAAACAGAGCCGGAACTGCAGTAAATGCTGCTGTCCCGGCTCTTTTATCAAATGGCATAATTACTCGGTCCCGTGCAAGGCCTTTCCCCTTGTATGGTCCTTTTATAAACCACAATTATTATTACATGCAAAACCTGTGCTTTCCTATAGTTAGCACATGGGGCCTTGACCATATCCACTTGCTGGTTGCAGTCGCGGGATTAAAGTAGTATATCGCACCGCCAGTCGGGTCCCAGCCGTTGAGGGCGTCGCGGGCCGCCTTGTAGGCGCTGTCGACAACGGGCTTATAGAACTCACCGTCCTGCAAACAGGTGAAGGCTCCGTTCTGGTAGATTACTCCTGACATTGTATTTGGAAATGAAGGGTGTCTCATACGGTTTAGGACTACGGCGCCGACTGCCACCTGTCCAACATACGGCTCTCCCCTCGCCTCGGCCGATATAAGCCGCGCAAGCAGGTTTACATCGGAAGAGTATGTTGTCGTCTTCCCTCCTCCAGTCGGCAGGCCCAGTGCAGCTAAAGTCTGGGGACCGCAGATGCCGTCAACGGTAAGTCCGTTTTTACGCTGAAAATACCTGACTGCGGCAGTCGTCTTGCTACCGTAAATTCCGTCCACGCTGCCGTCGTAGTAGCCCCAGTTTTTGAGCCTGGTCTGTATCTGCCTTACTACGGAACCGCTTGAGCCCTGCTTGTAAACGGCAGCGTCGGCATTCTCTGTCATCTGTGCTATACATATAATCAGAATATTAAGCACAAATATTATGAAAAGTGCCATTATTAGACTTCTTTTGCTTTTCATATGGAAACTCCTTCATAGAACATGAGCTTGTACACATATTCTACGAAGGAGTCTGGTTTCTTATGCCTTGCAAAATTTTCTATTTCGCCCTGGTAGCTATCTCAAGTGTTATCTTTGAAAGGAACTCGTCAAAGGTCATGGCGCCCAGGTCTCCTGCCGCGCGGGAGCGGACTGAAACGACACCCGTCTCTGCCTCTTTGTCGCCGATTATCAGCATGTAGGGAATCTTCTCAAGCTGAGCTTCGCGAATCTTGTAGCCGATTTTCTCGTTTCTAAGGTCTGTTTCAACACGAATACCGGCGTCCTCAAGCCTCTTGGCGACATCTTTTGCGACTTCCGCGGTACGGTCGGTAATCGGCATTACAATAACCTGGGTGGGCATGAGCCAGCACGGCAGAGCTCCGGCATACTTCTCAAGAAGAAGCGCGAGCGTGCGCTCGTAGCAGCCGATTGAGGTTCTGTGGATGATATAGGGTGTACGCTTTGAGCCGTCAACATCGACATACTCCATGCCGAACTTCTCGGCAAGCATCTGGTCTATCTGAATCGTAATCAGCGTGTCCTCCTTGCCGTGGACATTCCTTATCTGTATATCGAGCTTTGGCCCGTAGAAGGCCGCCTCGTCGATACCGACGGTATAGGGCACCTGCAAATGGTCCAGAATCTTTTTCATAGCGCCCTGAGCCTCTTCCCACTGCTCGGGAGTGCCGATATACTTTTCGGTATTGCTCGGATCCCACTGTGAGAAGCGGTATGTTACGTCTTCCGCGAGGCCCAGCGTTTCAAGCATGTATCTGGCAAGTTCAAGGCAGCCCTTAAACTCCTCCTCAAGCTGCTCCGGGCGAAGAATGATATGCCCTTCGGAAATCGTAAACTGGCGCACCCTGATTAGCCCGTGCATCTCGCCGGAATCCTCATTCCTGAAAAGCGTCGAGGTCTCGCCAAGGCGCATCGGCAAATCCCTGTACGAGCGCATGCGGTTTAAAAACACCTGGTACTGGAAGGGGCAGGTCATTGGCCTGAGTGCAAAGACTTCGGAATCGGGATCCGACTCGTCGCCCATCACAAACATGCCCTCTTTGTAATGGTACCAATGTCCCGAGAGCTTATAAAGGTCGCTCTTTGCCATGAGAGGAGTCTTGGTGAGCTGGTAGCCCAATCTCTGCTCAGTATCCTCAACGAAGCGCTGAAGGAGCTGAATGACTCTTGCGCCCTTCGGAAGAAGAATCGGCAGGCCCTGTCCAATAATATCGACCGTGGTGAAGTACTCAAGCTCGCGTCCGATCTTGTTGTGGTCGCGCTTTTTAGCCTCTTCAAGCGCTGTTAGGTAATCGTCCAAGTCGGACTTTTTGGTAAAGGCCGTGCCGTAAATGCGCTGCAGCATCTTGTTCTTTGAGTCCCCGCGCCAGTAGGCGCCCGTACAGGATAAGAGCTTAAAGGCCTTGACCCTGCCCGTCGACGGAGCATGGGGGCCTGCGCAGAGGTCTATAAAATCGCCCTGCTTATAGAAGCTTATCTCCTCGCCCTCCGGCAGTTCGCTTATAAGCTCCAGCTTATACGGCTCTCCCCTATCCTCCATCAGCTTTATCGCTTCTTCTCTTGAGAGAGTAAAGCGCTCAAGCTTTAAGTCCTCTTTGATGATTTTCTTCATTTCCTCCTCGATTTTCTCCAGAATCTCGGGCGTAAATGAAGTCTCGCTGTCAAAGTCATAATAAAAGCCGTTGGCAATAGCAGGCCCGATGGCGAGTTTTACATTCGGAAAAAGGCGCTTTACCGCCTGGGCAAGCACATGAGAGGCAGTATGGCGCAGTGCGTCTTTGCCCTCCTGGTCGTCGAAGGTATATACGGTGAAAGTACAGTCCTCTTCTATGGTTGTATTTAAGTCGTAAACCTTTCCGTTCAGTCCGACTGCCAGAGCGGCTCTGGCAAGGCCCTCCGAAATCCCCTTTACAACCTCTATCGCGAGGCTGCCCTTTTCAACATCTTTTATCGAGCCGTCTTTAAGTGTAATTTTTATCATATGTTACTCCTTTCCGGGGTAAATAAAAATCACCCCTGATATTCAGGGGTGAGATATAGTATCCCATGGTTCCACCCTGCTTGCGGTAACAATACCGCCGCTCAAGTTCGTTTAACGCACGTCTACGTCCCGTCTTACTCAGCACTGGCCTTTCGGCGGGCGGCTCCGGGATGGTCAGCAGTTTAATCGGGTTCCAAAGGCGCTTCCAGCCAAGGTGCCTTCTCTCTGAGGTCCGCTTAAGTGCAATTCCCTTCATCGCTTTGGATAGATTCTAGCACCATAGCTTAATACTGTCAAGTGTTTAATACCGCTCTTAATTTATGTAGCGAAAAAGCCTTATTTAATATTAAAAATGAGCTTTATTAGCATTATTATCCCAACCATCACCGGCTGATGCAGGAGATAGACGACAAACGCGTGCCTCCCCACTTTCGGGAGAAGCGGAGGATTTGCAGTATAAAACCATTCGGGTAGCTTACTGTCCTTAATCAGCCGTCCGAGCCATGTGCCGAGCAGGAAAACGAATACCCAGGGAAAAAGCGGAAAATAGTCGGCTGAGAAGAAGTTATTCTCCCACAGGCCGATTATCCACAGCCATTTTATCTTAACCGGGTTCAGTGCGTTGAGTATGATCGCCGTAGCTGCCGTCAGCACAATGTAAACAAGCGGCGCAGCCCACCCTGAAAACCTGTCCCAGAACTTCTGCGTAAAACCGTAAAGCACCATGCAGAAGCCCAGGAAATGGAGTATTCCAAAAATAACTATGCTGTCTATAAGAAAGGTAACGAGCGTCACTACTAGCGCAGCAATCAGGACTTTAACACCGCGCCTAATATTGCTGCGCGAAAACCTCGAAGATACGCCCGACAGCAGTATGAACAAACCCGCGAAAACATAATGCAGGAAGTTAAACACCAGATTGCTGAAGAGCCATGGGGGCGCGCCCAGATATTCCACTAAATCGTAAAATAAATGGTGGCAGACCATAAGTATAACGCACAAACCGCGGGCAGCATCTATTAGCTGTATACGCTTAGAGGACATATCAGGCGCCCTCCCCTTTTCTCAGACATTAAACCTGAATAGGACCACATCTCCGTCCTGCATCACATAATCCTTGCCCTCGCTGCGGACAAGCCCCTTTTCCCTTGCCGCCGCCATGCTGCCCTGGGCTTTGAGGTCGTCGAAGGCAACCACTTCGGCCCTTATGAAACCGCGCTCAAAATCGGTGTGTATCTTTCCCGCGGCCTGCGGCGCCTTTGTGCCCCGCTTAATGGTCCATGCCCTGACCTCCTCTGGCCCGGCCGTAAGAAAAGATATTAGCCCGAGAAGGCTGTAAGAGCATTTTATAAGCCTGTCAAGCCCCGACTCCTTAAGCCCTAGCTCCTCGAGAAAAATCTGCTTTTCATCCTCTGGCAGCTCCGTTATCTCCTGTTCAACCTTGGCGCAAATCGGCAAGAACTCTGCGCCCTCGGCCTCGGCAATTGCCTTGACCTTTTGATAGTAAGGGTTATTGCTGTAATCCGAGGCAAAGCTCTTCTCGTCCATATTGGCAGCGTAGATAACGGGCTTCAGGCTCAGAAGCTCGGACTGCGATATTATCGCCCTGTCCTCCTCGGAACACAAGTAGCTTCTGGCAGGCATGCCCTCGTTGAGGTGAGCCATAAGCCCCTCTAAAACCTCAGCCTCATGGAAATATTTTTTATCGCCCTTGCCCGCCTTCTTTGTCTTTTCAATGCGGCGCTCGAGCATCTCCATATCCGCCATAATAAGCTCAAGGTCAATTATTTCAATGTCACGCTCTGGGTCGGTAGTGCCCTCAACGTGTACTATGTTTTCATCGTCAAAGCAGCGCACGACGTGGACTATGGCGTCAGTCATGCGTATGTTTGAAAGAAACTTGTTGCCGAGCCCTTCGCCTTTGGAGGCGCCCTTAACAAGGCCTGCTATGTCGACAAATTCAATCACCGCCGGTGTGTACTTCTTAGGCGAATACAGCCCGGCTAAGAAGTCGAGCCTCTCGTCCGACACCGCGACCACGCCTACGTTTGGGTCGATGGTGCAAAACGGGTAATTTGCACAATCCGCCCCGGCGTTTGTTATGGCATTGAAAAGTGTGCTTTTGCCTACGTTTGGCAAGCCCACTATGCCGAGCTTCATGGTGTTTGTCCTCCCTTTTGCAAATACAGGGGCGGGTTTAAATACCCGCCCTTAGTATCAATCCTGCTCAGATTCCTTATCTGTTTCCTGATTTTCCTTGCTTGTTTCCTGTGCCTCCCGGCTGATTTCCTGAGTTTCTTGGCCGGTTTCCTGGATTTCCTGACTATCCTGATCGGTTTCGGCTTTTTCAGGCTCGGCCAGTTCCGGGTGTTCGGGCTTGTTCTCATCCGGAAGCCTGCCCGTCTCGCAAAGGTAGTCAAAGTCCTTGCCGTCCATTGTCTCATGCTCGAGCAGGTACTCGGCTGTTTTAATAAGGATGTCTTTATGTTCTATAAGAATCTTTTCGCAAAGCGAACTCGCCTCGTCGAAGATGCGCTTGACTTCCTCGTCAATCAGGGCGGCAACCTTTTCGCTGTAGCCCTTTGTCTGCGCGAAATCTCGCCCAATAAACACCGAGTGGTCGCTTGAGTCAAATGATATGGGGCCGAGCTTTTCGCTCATGCCGTATTTTGTCACCATCGACCGTGCTATCGCACTGGCCTGCTTAATGTCACCCGCGGCCCCGGTGGAAATATCGTTAAGCATGAGCTTTTCCGCGACCCTGCCGCCCAGAGCCGACACGATACGCTCGAACATCTCGCTCCTGGAGCTGAAGTTCTTATCCTCCTGAGGACGGAATATGGTCATGCCGCCCGCCATACCTCTCGGGACTATGGTTATATGGTGCACGGGGTCGACATGCTCGAGATATTTTGAAACAACCGCATGGCCCGCCTCATGGTAGGCCGTGAGTTTGCGGTCTCTATCAGATACGACCTTGCTCTTTTTCTCAGGGCCGGCCATAACCTTGAGCATAGCTTTTTCAAGGTCGGTCATGGTTATATATCTTCTCTTTGAGCGCGCCGCAAGCAGAGCACCCTCGTTGAGAAGGTTCTCAAGGTCGGCGCCGGTGAAGCCGGGAGTTCCTTTTGCAAGGCTGCCTAAATCAACATCCTCGGCAAGCGGCTTGTTCTTTGCGTGGACTTTGAGAATTTCCTCTCTGCCCTTTATATCCGGTAAACCGACGTAAATCTGGCGGTCGAATCTGCCGGGACGCAAAAGTGCGTTGTCAAGAATGTCGGGCCTGTTCGTCGCAGCCATAACTATAATGCCCTGGGCATTGCCGAAACCGTCCATCTCGACGAGAAGCTGGTTTAGCGTCTGCTCCCTCTCGTCGTGACCACCGCCGAGGCCGGCACCGCGCTGACGGCCCACCGCGTCAATCTCGTCTATAAATATTATCGTAGGCGCGGCTTTTTTGGCCTGCTCAAAGAGGTCGCGGACACGCGCTGCGCCTATACCGACATAAAGCTCAACAAAGTCGGAGCCCGATATGGACAGAAACTGAACTCCGGCTTCCCCTGCCACTGCCTTGGCAAGGAGCGTCTTTCCCGTACCTGGAGGGCCTACAAGCAAGACTCCCTTTGGTATTCTTGCGCCTATCTGAACAAAGCGCGTCGGGTCTCTGAGATACTCGACTATCTCCTGGAGCTCTTCCTTTTCCTCGTCCGCGCCTGCAACATCGGCAAAGGTGACCTTTTTCTTCTCATCGCTTGCGAGCCTTGTTCTGGCCCTGCCGAACTTCGCGATACCGGCTCCGCCGCCACCCTGCTTGTTTATCATTGTAAACCAGAAGAGGGCAAACACGCCTACAATCAAAAGGTAGGGCAGGAATTGCAACCACCACGGCGCTACCCAGTCAACCTTATAGTTGTAGTCCTTTAGGATGCCTTCAGCATACTGCTTATCTATAAGCTCGTGCAAATCTTCGTAGAAGACTGCAAAGCTGTAAAGTTCGTATGTGATGACACTACTGTTATTGACAGGCTCTCTCAGTGTGAGTATGAGGTCGTCGCCCTGCACAACAAAGCTTTCGACCTTCTCCTGTTCAAAGAGCCTTCTTATCTCAGAATACTGCAACGAAACGCTGGTATCCTGAGAAAGCAGGGTAAATATAGTAGCCATCAGGATTATTATTACAATAATATAAAATCCTATATCTCTTGGCTTAGGTTTCTTATTCAAACAAAATTCACATCCTTCTTGGGGCTTATACGTAAGCCTCCGGTTTTAACACCCCGATGTAGGGCAGGTTTCTATATTTCTCGGCATAATCCAGCCCGTATCCGACAATAAACTCATCGGGGCATATTATGCCCGTATAATCGGCAACAATCTCCGTTGTTCTCCTTGCGGGCTTATCGAGCAAGGTGCAAATCCTTATCGAGGCAGGTTTTCTCACTTGCAGATATTTAATAAGATAGCTAAGTGTAAGACCACTGTCAAGTATATCCTCAACAAGAATGACGTCACGGCCCTCAATATCCTCTGAAAGGTCCTTATTTATTTTAACTGCTCCGGTCGAACTCCTGCCGCTTCCGTATGAGGAGACAACCATGAAGTCCACCGAGCATTTAAGGTCAATTTTCCTTATAAGGTCGGCCATAAAAACAAATGAGCCTTTAAGTATACCCACAAATAAGGGTTCTTTACCCTTATATTCGGCGTTTATTCGCTCCGCGAGTTTTGATACGGTTTCTTGAATCAGTTCCTCGGTATAGAGAATATATTTCAAATCACCCGTCATTTCCGACATCTTTATCTCCCCCAATTGCTTCAATATAAACCGAGCAAAGATCATCGCCCGGGGCCGGTACGCATCTTATGTCCGTACCAAAACCAAGTACCGCGATGACCCCTTTTTCGTCGGAAAGAACGGGTATGCACTCGCGTAGCCTGAGCGGAAGTTTTTCGTCTATGAAAAGCTTCTTTAAGGTTTTTGTGCCCTTTTTGCCGCCAAAGCTTATTTTATCCCCTGATTTTCTAGGCCTGACAGTTATCTTACCACAGATGGCGTCTTTTTTGAATAAAAAAGTATTGAATGGATTGTAAATTTTTTTCTCGTGACTTCCCGAAACAAAGGTGAACTGTAGCCCCAGTTCCGGAAGCTCGGTTGTTTCACCCAAACTAAGCTGTACCGGCTTAAACGTTTTTACTTCTGCCGGAAGTCTTGTGAAGACTATATCCCCGTATTCCCTGAACACCGTGAGCCCGCCGGCAAAGCTCCTCATTGCGGAAGGGCTGTCCGAAAGCGCAAGCTCCATAACGCCATCCACAAGGTTGCTGCTTTTTGCGGCGCCCAGCTCCTCGGAAGCTCTCATAACAAGCCTTGCGGCAACCGGCTTTGGCAAGCTGATTAGCTCGTCCGACGAAATCCTGATGCCCTGCAGTTCCCTTTTGGCAGCACTCAAAACCTTGTCGGCAAGAGATGACAAATACTCCTCGTCCCTGGCAATAAGCTCCGAGGTCTTGGAGAGAGTCTCAATAATGCGAGGATTGATTTCCTTCAGTAGCGGGATAACACTGTGTCGCAGCTTGTTTCGTGTGTAAATAAGCTCGAAATTGGTTGAGTCCTCGACATAAGGTATGCCGTGCTTTTTAATATATTCTACAATTTGCTCTCGAGTAAAGCAAAGTACCGGCCTTATAATGTTGTCTCTGACCGGCGGAATGCCGCGCAGACCCTTAAGCCCCGAGCCGCGTATGAGGTTAATAAGGACGGTCTCTGCATTGTCGTCCGCCGTGTGCGCCGTCGCTATCCTGTCAGCCCCTGCCTTAAGCGCGGTTTTCTGCAAAAAGTCGTAGCGCAGCTCCCGGGCGGCGGCTTCAATGCTAATCTTGTTTTGCTTTGCGTAGGCGCTTACATCCCCGGCCCCCAAATAACAGGTGATATTATTTGAGGCGCAGTAATCCCGGACAAATTCGGCGTCCCTGTCCGATTCGGCCCCGCGCAGCCCGTGGTCAAAATGGGCTGCAGCTATGCGTATAGCGCCCGTTTGAGCAATCCTGCTTAACATATGGAGCATACACATTGAGTCTGCGCCGCCTGAAACGGCACAGAGGATATAGGCTCCCTCGGGGAACATATTATGTTTTGCCGCATACTGCAATAGCCGTTTCAAATGTTCCACCCTAAATCACTCGTAATGTATGGTGTCGACGGAAGCATATGTAGTATACTGCGGCAGCCACTGTAGCCGCACGGTTCCCGTTTCCCCGTGCCTGTTTTTTAATATGATACACTCGGCAATATTGGGGTTTTCGGTTTCGCTGTTATAGTAGTCATCCCTGTAAAGTCCAAGGACAATGTCGGCGTCCTGCTCTATTGAGCCAGACTCGCGCAGGTCGGAGAGCATCGGTCTTTTATCGCTTCTGGTTGCGCTGGCGCGGTTTAGCTGCGACAGGCACAGCACCGGAACGTTCAGCTCCTTGGCCATAATTTTCATCATTCGGCTCATCTCGCTGACCACCTGCGTGCGGTTTTCGTTTGCATAGTTCAGCTTCCCGCCCGGGCCCTGCATAAGCTGCAGATAGTCAATTACCACCAGCGCGAGGTTGTCGAGCCTCCTGCACTGGGCGTTCATATCTGAAACCGTGAGAGTCGATGTATCGTCAATGCGTATGTCGGTTCGGCTGAGGTTGGCCGCCGCCGCGGTGAGCTTACGCCACTCGTCCTCGGTCAGCTGGCCCGTTAGCAGTTTTTTGTTGTCTATAAACGCCTCGCCGGAAAGCAGCCTCAGAACAAGCTGCTCCTTTGACATTTCAAGTGAGAACACGGCGACAGTCTTGGAAGTTTTCTTTGCAACGTTTAAAGCGATATTGAGGGCAAAGCTTGTCTTTCCCATACCAGGACGCGATGCGATAAGTATGAGGTCCGACTTGTTAAGGCCCATAATCCGATTGTCAAGGTCGGGATACCCGGTCGAGTAGCCGGGCAGCTTTCCGTCGCCTACCGCCAGCTCTTTCAGATTTGTGAAAACGGAGGGCAGTATCTCCCCTATCGGAATCAGACCGCCCCTTGATTTACCCTGCCTGAGGGCATAAATTTTCTGCTCGGCAACTTCCAGAACGTCCCCGGCTGTGCCCATTCCCCCGAAAACCATCCCGCTCAAATCGGAGGAAACGGCTGCTATATTGCGCAATAGCGCCTTATCGCGGACGATTGCGGCGTATTCCAATACGTTTGCCGCCGTCGGCGTAATATCCATCAGCTCAATAATATAGCCCTGAAGATTATCCCTGTTGTTCCCCTGGCTGCGAAGCGTCTCGAGAACTGTAACGGCATCTATAACCTTGGAGGTGTTGTTCATCGAGATTATGGTCTCGTAGATTTCGCGGTTGAGTTCGAGATAAAAATCACTGGGCTTTAGCATAAGGATGACGTCGTTTACGCATCTTGGGTCGATAAGAATGGAGCCCAGCACCGCCTGCTCGGCTTCGATACTGTGCGGCATTTGCCTGTTCAGGAGCTCGTCCATGACTTTCCTCCCGTGCTTTTTCTATAAAATATTTTTATTTCAACTCCGTTACGAGAACATTTATCGTGCCGCTTATCTCATGCCCCAGCTTGCACTTGACTTCAAAAGAGCCGAAGGATTTTATGGGTTCCGCCTGTATTTTGTTCTTTTCTATAACAATGCCGTGCTGCTCGCTCAGGCTGTCCGCAATTTCCTTTGCTGTCACGGCGCCGAAGAGCTTGCCGCCGCTGCCGGCCCTCGCGGGTATTTTAACAACGCAGCTTTTTAGCTTCTCGGCAATCTCCATTGCCTCTTTCTTCTCTTTTTCAATCCTGGCAAGGCGGGCCTTTTCCTGCTGCTTCATAACATTAACGGCATCAGCAGTTTCCTCAACCGCGAGATTTCTGGGAATTAAATAGTTTCTGGCATACCCGTCTGAAACCTCGATACGCTGCCCCTTCTTGCCCTTGCCCTTTATATCCTGTAAAAGTATTACCTTCATATTTATAACCGTTCCTTTCGTCTTTTATATAGTGATATAGGCACGCAATAATTAAATCGCAAATCTCCCGTTCAGCTGCAGCCTAAAGCAAAAGCATTTCAGCAAGTGTCACGGCTCTTTGGTGCTATCTGTTGTCATTTCGTTTCTGAAAAATGAGTCTATAGCCTTCAGGAGGTCCTCAAGCACCTCTTCATAGTCGCTGTCTTTTATCTGGGCTCCGGCGGTTGACTTGTTGCCTCCGCCCCCCAGCTTTTCAAGGATGACCTGAACATTTATGTCACCCATCGACCTTGCGGATATGTTTACAACATCGCCTTCGAGATATATCACAAACGAGGCGTTTACCCCCGAAATATTTAAAAGCTCATCCGCGGCCTGCGCGGCTATCGCCCTGTCCTCCTCTGTGCCCGGCACGGCGATAGCTATACCGTTTCCGTACATTTTTGCGCTCTGGATAATACGGTACTTTGCCACCGTGCTGCCGAAATCGTTTTGTAGAAGCCTTCTGACTTCCGTGGTGTCCGCCCCGGCGCGCCTGAGGTATGCCGCCGCGTCAAATGTCCGGCTTCCAGTGCGCATAGTGAAGTTTTTCGTATCCATAACTATTCCCGATAGGAGCGCCTCGGCCTCATTGCGCAGTATGTCGGACTGCGATACGAGGTACTGCATTAGCTCCGTCACGAGCTCACAGGTGGAAGAGGCGTAGGGCTCGTGGAAATTTAAGACCACATCGTCTATATATGAGGCGGCTCTCCTGTGGTGGTCTATAACCGCCACCTTCTGGCAGGCCTCAAGCAGGGCCTTGGATTCGACTTGGTCCGGCCTGTTTGTATCCACAACTACCAAGAGACTCTGCGAATCGGCCATAATTATGGCGTTTTGCGCCGTGACAAATACATCCGAGTATTCGGGCACGGCCTGCATGCGCCGAATGAGGACATGCGCCGAATTGCGTGTCATATCCAGGACTATTCTGACCTTTTTGCCCCGTTTTCTGGCGATACAGCAGATACCGATGGCGGCGCCTAAGCAGTCTAGATCGGCGTATTCATGCCCCATGACAAACACATTCGAAGCATCGCTGATAAGCTCACCGAGGGCATTGGCCATAACGCGCGATTTGACCTTCGTGCGTTTTTCCAGTTCCTTCGAATGCCCGCCATAGAACTCAAAGTTCTTCTTGTTCTTTATAACCACCTGGTCGCCGCCGCGCGACAGGGCCATCTCAAGGCCGAGAGAGGCAAACCTAAAGCTCTCCTCTATAGTGTCCGCTCCCCTGCCTATGCCGATACTGATGGTAGCGGGGATGCCGCTCGGCGTTATTATCTCCTTCACGGAGTCAAGCAGGCTGAATTTGTTCTCAATAAAACCCTTCATATACCTGTCCTCAAAAATGAACAGGTAGCGGTCCCTGTCGTACTTGCACAGGAAACCGCCGCAGCCTGAGGTCCAGGCCGATATTTTTTCGTCTATTGCGGCGAGTATCGCCGTATTTGCCGCGTCGTTCAGGCTGCCCCTGAACTCCTCGTAATTGTCGAGCATGATTATGGAAAGTACAAGGCGGGAATCCTTGTATTCCTTTTTGATATGGGCGTACTCGGTCACATCAATCAGATAAACCGTCCCTATAAAGGCGGCCTTGCCTGATTTCTGTTCAACACGGGCGACATTCCCGTAGAGCCTGTATTTTTTCTCGCCGACCGTTATAAGCTCGGGGCAGACGCTCTTGCCCTCCAGAAGCCACTTGCCGTTAAATTCCGGAATCGCATCTGCAAGGCTGTGTTCCATTATCCGCTCACGCCCGCCGGTGAGTTCAAGGAAGGTGGAATTTGCCCACAAAACCTCATAGGTATCCATCTGGAAAACTACCATCGGGAGGGGGAAATTCTGCAAAGTGGTTTTGGTTGCAGAGTCGACCTGGTAGCCTACCGACTCTATAAAGTCGACAAGCCCGCGGCGCTGGCTTCGCGCCCTTATTATCGAGTATATAAAAAGGCCTACCGTGACCAAAGCCTCGCCCGCGGCGAGATAATAAAGTCTCAACGCAAACGCGGCCAAGGCAAACACGATGAGGAAAGCAAAGTACAGAAGCATCGAAGGCTCGCCGAGCCTTGAAAGCTTTTTCATAAAGGAACGTCTGTCATTCAAGGTCTAGCCCCCCCGACAATATTTTCCCATATTAATAAGGTTAATTATAACAGATAAGTAGCACAAGCACAAGCATAATTGTGTCGCCGAAACCCGGTACCGAAGCCTGTTTGTACTAATATCTGCCATAGAGGGCAATACTATAGGCACAAAGAAAAAACAGGAGTGGTACCGCATGAAAGCTGTGATTATGGCGGGCGGCGAGGGTACGCGGCTTCGTCCCGTTAGCATTTTAAGACCCAAGCCCATGGTAAAACTCATGGACAAGCCCGTTTCGGAATACATTGTGCAGCTGCTGAAAAAAAACGGGATAAGGGACATATGCATGACCCTCCGTTATCTACCGCAGGTCGTTCTGGATTATTTCGGCGACGGCAGCGAGTTTGGGGTAAACATCGAGTATCAGGTGGAAAAGGAACCGCTCGGCACGGCGGGCGGCGTGAGAGCCTGCCGCAAGTTCATCGGCGAGGACGATTTCATAGTCATATCGGGAGATGCTGTGTGCGACTTCGATTTGGAAAAATGCATTGAGTTTCACCGCAGGAAAAACTCAAAGGCAACAATAATCCTCTGCCAGAGGGACGAGCCGCTTGAATACGGGCTTGTGCTGACCGACAGCTCGGACAGAGTAACCCAGTTTGTTGAAAAGCCCTCCTGGGACAAGGTCCTGACCGATTCCGTGAATACGGGCATATACATTCTATCCCCGGAGATTTTGGAGCGCATACCTAAAGGCGTAAGCTACGATTTCGGCAGGGACCTCTTCCCGCAGCTTTTAAACGACAACATTCCGATTTATGCGGTGACCGCCGAGGGATACTGGTGCGATATTGGGAACTGCCGCGCTTATCTGGAGTGCAATTTTGACGCACTCGACGAGAAGATAGCCTTTGATTTTGGAAAACAGGTTATAAGCGGGGTCTGGTCACACTCCAGGTTGCCGGAGAGCGTAAGCGTACACCCTCCCTGCTATATCGGCCACGGCGTCACAATCGAGGACGAGGCGGTCATCGGCCCCTATGCGGTATTGTGTAAGGGGACTCACATAGGAAAGGGCGCCAAAATTGAGCGCTGCGTCATTGACGGAGCCGACATAGGCCCGGGCGCCGAGCTGACAAGCGCCACAATCTGCCGCGGCGCTAGAATCGGCAAAGACGCGCTTGTTTCAGAAGGCTGCGTTGTGGGAGACGGCGCTGTAGTCGGAAACGGCGCCTTCCTTGCCGAGGGCGTCCGCGTCTGGCCGCAGAAGCATATCGATGAGGGCGGCCGTGTACTCATTTCTGTTATCCACGGCACTGCGCGCTCCTCGGCACTGCTTTTCCAGGGCAGGCTCGCCGGAGAGATAGGCAGCGACCTGAGCTTTGAAAACTGCATAAGCATGGGCTCGGCCCTATCGGGCTACGGCAGGGTTATCATATCGTCAAGCGGCACCCCCGCGGCGATGGCAGCGGTAAATGCGCTCAAGTGCGGTATATGCTCGGGCGGTGGCGAAGTATGGGAGAGCGAGCGCAGTTTTGAGGCTGCAACCGCCTTCGCCGCAAGATATTATGACATGGCGGCTTCCGTTTATGTGCGGCACAACGGCCCCTCTCTTGTGCTCAGTTTCTTCGGCAAGGACGGCAGGCCCTTTACCAGGTCCGAGGAACGCAGGATTGAGGCCGCAATGAACGGAGACACCGTCCGCGCTCCACATAACCGTATCGGCGCTGTCAGGTTTCTCCCGGACACTGTGGACAGCTACACGCTTTCAGCCGTAAAGCAGGCGTTTTTCCGCAGCAGATTGCTTTGTAAAACACCGGTCTATGTCTTTGGCGACAGCATCGCTTCAATCACCCTAAGGCGCGTGCTTTCGGTCCTCGGCTGCACCGCCGCTAAGCGCAAAGAAGACGGAATTTGCTTTCAAATATCCGACGACGGCTTTTCGCTGATTGCCGAGGAGGGCGGTACCATTGTCTACCCGCCTCAGCTTTCAGTAATGCTTGCGCTGCTCGAATTTGAAATAGGCAGCGGCCGGGTTGCAATCCTGCCTTCAGCCCCGACGGCAATTGAGCTTCTCGCCGAGTCCCTCGGCGGGAAAGTGCTAAAGGTCGGAAAGATTAAAAACGCAGAGTCGCTGCTCAGCCAGCAGACCTTTATGTACGACGGGATTTTCGCGGCGGCAAGGCTCGTAGCGGGACTTGCAGCCAAAAACGAAACTCTGTCGCATCTTGCCGAGCGCACCCCGAGATTCTATATAAGCCACCGCTCCGTTCCAATCAGGCGCAGCCGCGGGGCTGTTATGCGGGAGCTGATAAACAGTTGCTCGGAAATGTCCATCGAGCTTGCAGAAGGCCTTGATATTTCACTTAACGAAGGGCGAATACGCATTTCCCCTCTTGCAAGCAGCGCACTTAAAATTACTACCGAATGTGAAAGTGAAAGCTCCGCCATGGCCCTGTGCGACCAGTTTGAAGACCTTGTCAGAAATATAGATAACAGTGAGTAACTAAATAATTATTATTAAAAGTTGAAAAATTATATATCATTGTGTATATTTAATCTTGATAAACTTATAAAATTGTAATATAATTCATTTCAATGCTATTTAGGGAGGATATACACAATGAAAAGGATATTTATTATTGCCTTATCCGTACTGCTGCTTTTGAGTCTTTTCGGCTGCGGGTCTAAATCTGCAAAAATAAGCTCCGTCGACGACCTGCCCGGAAAAACCATAGGCGTACAAGAGAACACGACAGGCGACATCTACGCATCAGACTATGAAGAACAAGGCTCCACAATAGAGCGCTACAGCAAGGGTAACGACGCAATCCAGGCCCTTCTCCAAGGCAAAATCGACTGCGTAATCATTGACAGCGAACCTGCAAAGGCCTTCGTCGCGGCAAACGCCGGCAAACTTAAAATTCTTGATGAGCCGTTCGAGCTTGAATATTATGCAATCTGCGTCGCCAAGAACAACACCGAGCTTAAAGACAGCATAAACGAGGCTCTTCGTACCTTAGATGAAAACGGCACACTTAAGAATATCATCGACTCGTATATAAGCGGCACGGATTATAAATACACCTCGCCGGAGAATGTAGACCGCAGTAAGGGCGAGCTGGTAATGGCCACAAACGCCTACTTCCCCCCTTATGAGTATTATGAGGGCGGAGAAATTACCGGCATCGACGCGGATATAGCGCTTGCAATCTGCGATTTGCTTGGTTACTCGCTCAGAATTGAAGATATGGAGTTTAACTCCATAATCGCCGCTGTCCAGACCGGAAAGGCCGACTTCGGAATGGCAGGAATGACCGTCACTGAGGACAGATTGAAGAACGTAGACTTTACTGACACATACGCCACCGCAACCCAGGTTATTATTGTCCAGAACAACTAATTGTCTAACGAAGGGCGGTCTGTCTGCTTCGTAAACTTGGAGCAGGGCCGCCCTAGCCAATTTAGAAGGATACGATGCCGATGGAACTCTTTTTCTTAAAAATAATGATTTTTTTCGAGAAAATAGAATCCTTTTTCCGAGGATTATTTTCCGGAGAACTTTTCGATGAGCTTAAAATTAAATTTATCAACACCTTTATAGATGACAACAGGTGGAAATATCTTGCCGACGGACTGGTTATCACACTAAAGGTCGCGTTTTTCGCCGTACTGCTCGGCATCGCAATCGGATTTGTCGTAGCGATTATAAGAGCGACCAATATCAACACCGGCAAGCTCAGGGTGCTCAACTTCTTCTGTAAATTCTACATAACGGTCATCCGCGGCACTCCGGTTGTCGTGCAGCTGCTTATCATTTATTTTGTTATTTTCGCCTCGGTAAAAATTGACAAGTCCTTCGTGGCCATACTTGCCTTTGGCATAAATTCCGGAGCCTACGTTGCAGAGATAGTCCGAGGCGGAATTATGTCCATTGACGTCGGGCAGATGGAGGCCGGCCGGAGCCTTGGTTTCAACTATGTGCAGACCATGTGGCATATCATCCTGCCGCAGGCATTTAAAAACGTGCTCCCCGCCCTCGGCAACGAGTTTATCGTTCTGCTGAAGGAGACCTCGGTTTCGGGCTACATAGCATTGCAGGACTTGACCAAGGGCGGAGATATTATACGCGGCCGTACCTATGAAAGCTTCATGCCGCTTATAGCAGTGGCGCTGATTTACTTAGCCTTAGTCATGATTTTGTCTTATCTCGTCGGACTCCTCGAGAGGAGGTTGAGAAGCAGTGACCACTGATGTATTGATAAAGGTTGAGGGCCTAAAAAAGCATTTTGGAAGCCTCAAGGCGCTTGACGGGGTAACTATAGACATCCAAAAGGGAGACGTGGCTGTAGTTATAGGCCCCTCGGGCAGCGGAAAATCCACCTTCCTGCGCTGTTTAAATCTGCTTGAGGTCCCGACCGAGGGCGCAATATACTTTGAGGGAAATGATATTACCGACCCGAAGTGCGATATAAATAAGCACCGCCAGAAGATGGGCATGGTGTTCCAGCAGTTTAACCTCTTCCCGCACATGACTATACTGAAAAATCTCACCTTGGCGCCGATGAAGCTGCTTAAGCTCTCAAAGGAAGAGGCGGAGAAACGCGCAATGGAGCTTCTTGCCCGCGTCGGACTTGCTGACAGGGCAAACTCCTACCCCTCCCAGCTCTCCGGAGGACAGAAACAGCGAATAGCAATCGTTCGGGCGCTGTGCATGAACCCTGACGTCATGCTCTTTGACGAGCCGACCTCGGCGCTCGACCCAGAGATGGTCGGCGAGGTTTTGGACGTCATGAAGAACCTTGCAAAAGATGGTATGACCATGGTAGTGGTTACCCACGAGATGGGCTTTGCCAAGGAAGTGGGTACCCGTGTCGTCTTTATGGACGAGGGAAAGATTGTTGAAGAAAACTCGCCGGCGGAACTGTTCACCAACCCGAAAAGCGACAGGCTAAAGAGTTTTCTTGCCAAGATTCTATAGCCCCGTATTTACAATCTGATAAATCAGCCCTAACGATAGTACTCATTATCGTTAGGGTTATATTTAGGACAATATACAGTTTCGGTTTGTTTTATCCAATTATTGAGACAATAGAGTTGAAAAATATAAGCTTTAGCGTTATAATGGGACATTCAATGCAATAAAAGAGAGGTTGTTTCAATGCAAAGGACAAAGATTTCCGAAATATACGCGGACCATTCCGCCTTTGAGGGCAAGAGCGTCACCCTCGGCGGCTGGGTGCGCACCATACGCGACATGAAAAACTTCGGCTTTATTGAGCTCAACGACGGAAGCTGCTTTAAAAGCATTCAGATAGTTTTTGAGAGTAACAAGGTTTCAAATTACAACGAAATCGTTAGGCAAAATGTCGGCGCCGCCTTGATGGTGACGGGATCAGTGATTCTCACGCCGGAGGCCAAACAACCTCTTGAGATACACGCTGAGGTCATAGAGGTTGAGGGTGCCTCGGCTCCGGAATATCCGCTTCAAAAGAAACACCACGGTGTCGAGTTCCTCCGCACAATCGCCCATCTGCGGCCTAGAACCAACCTCTTTTCCGCAGTTTTCCGTGTTCGAAGCGTTGCGGCTCATGCGATTCACACCTTCTTCCAGGAAAACGGCTTTGTCTATGTCCACACACCAATAATTACGGGCAGCGACTGCGAGGGCGCGGGCGAAATGTTCCGCGTGACCACCCTGGATTTTGACAATCTCCCCCGAACCGAGGACGGCGGAATCGATTTTTCCGAGGACTTTTTCGGCAGGGAAACAAATCTTACAGTGTCAGGCCAGCTGAACGTCGAGTGCTTTGCCATGGCCTTCGGAAACGTCTATACCTTCGGGCCGACCTTCCGCGCCGAGAAGTCCAATACCCAGCGACACGCAGCCGAATTCTGGATGATAGAGCCGGAGATGGCTTTTGCGGATTTAAGCGACAACATGGATGTCGCTGAGAGTATGATTAAATTTGTCATATCAACCGTACTTGAAAAATGCCCGGACGAGATTGACTTCTTCAACAGCTTTGTCGACAAGGGGCTTAAGGAGCGCCTGCTTAGCGTTGTTAATTCCGAATTTACGCGGATTACCTATACCGAGGCAATCGAAATACTTGAACAACACAAGGACAAATTTGAATACCCCGTATACTGGGGGGCAGACCTTCAGACCGAGCATGAGCGCTTCTTGACCGAGGTGCACTTCAAGAAACCCGTCTTTGTCTCGGATTACCCGAAGGAAATCAAGGCCTTCTATATGCGCCTTAACGACGACGGAAAGACTGTCGCGGCGGCAGACTGCCTTGTTCCCGGCATCGGAGAAATAATTGGCGGCAGCCAGCGCGAGGAGCGCATCGAGGTGCTTGAAAAGCGCATGAAGGAAATGAACCTTGAGCCGGAAGACTACTGGTGGTACCTCGACCTTCGCCGCTACGGCGGAACGAAGCATTCCGGCTTCGGCCTCGGCTTTGAGCGCATGATTATGTACCTCACCGGAGTGAGCAACATCCGCGACGTCATCCCCTACCCGAGAACAACCGGCAGCGCAGAGTTTTAAAATAAAAGCTATGAACAACAAAACCGGGCCTTTTGGCCCGGTTTTTGCTTTTATTTTTCTTGAGCTCTGATTGACAAAAAAATGTTGCTGTGCTAGATTTAAATAGTTAGGCAAAGCTAACTTCTGAGGCGGTGTTTTATGCAAAGAACATTGAGAGATTTAAACCCCGGTGAGAGCGGGATAATATCGGGCGTAGGCAACAAGTCCGCCGCGGTGAAGCGCAGGCTTGTCGATATGGGTCTTACACCGGGCACCAAGATAACTGTAAAGAAGACAGCGCCCTTTGGCGACCCCATAGAAGTGACCCTGCGCGGCTACGAGCTTTCACTGCGCAAGGAGGACGCAAGCCAGATTGAGCTTCTCCCCAAGGGAGGGTCCGGCGCAGATATACCGCGGGGCAGCAAAATCGTATACCCCGGGCGCAGGCTTGACAGCGAAACCCTGCAGAGGATGCGCCGCGACCATGAGCACGAGCTGAGCCACCACATCGCAACTTACGATTCGGAAGCGCACGACAGGCGCGAAATGAAAATAGCCCTCGTCGGAAACCCCAATTCAGGCAAGACCACACTGTTTAACGCCCTCACGGGCTCAAACCAATATGTAGGCAACTGGCCTGGTGTAACGGTTGAGAAAAAAGAGGGCAAGGCGAAAATAGACGGCAAGAGCGTAACCATTGTGGACCTGCCGGGCATATACTCCCTCTCCCCCTATTCTATGGAGGAGATTATCGCGAGGGACTTTATCATCAAGGAGATGCCCGATGCGATTATAAACATAATCGACGCCACGAACATTGAACGAAATCTCTACTTAACCGTGCAGCTTCTCGAACTCGAGCGCCCGATGGTGCTTGCGGTAAACTTCATGGACGAGGTGCGGAAAAAGGGCGATTTAATCAACATAGATTCCCTTTCCAGGCAGCTTGGAATCCCTGTAGTTCCGGTGACTGCCAAAACGGGCGAAAACCTCGATAAGCTTTTGCACGTCGCCCACATGCAGATGCATGAGGGCTACACCCTGGAGCCGGACGACCTCTACGATGATTTCACACACGAAATTCACCATGAGATGGGCAATATTATTCACGACTCGGCCTACGCTGCGAAAATGCCGGCGCACTGGGCGGCAATAAAGCTTCTCGAGGGCGACAGGCTTGTTGAAAGTTCCCTCAACTTGAGCGCGGACGACAGAAAAGCGCTCTCGGAAATTATCAACAGGTACGAGGCCTCAAGCGCTCTAGGCGACCGCGAGACGCTTATAGCCGACAGTCGCTACAGATATATAGAAAAAGTAATAAGCAACTCGGTAAAAAAGGGGCAGCCCCCCGAGGCGCTCAGCACAAGCGACAAAATCGACAAAATTGTCACCCACCGCATACTTGCTATACCGGTGTTCCTGCTCATGATGCTTATCATGTTCGGGATTACCTTCGGCCCCATAGGCTCGTTTCTGCAGGACGGTGTCGCCTATCTTATTGAAGAGTATCTTGCGGCTGGCATAGACTCCCTGCTTACATCTCTTAGCGTAGCACTTTGGCTTAAGAGCCTTATTGTGGACGGGATTATAGCGGGAGTCGGCGGTGTGCTCACCTTTCTGCCTCAGATTGCGCTTTTGTTCTTCTTCCTCTCGCTGCTTGAGGACTCCGGCTATATGGCGCGCGCCGCCTTCATCATGGACAGGCTCCTGCAACGCTTCGGCCTTTCCGGTAAGGCGTTTATTCCAATGCTCATGGGCTTTGGCTGCTCGGTCCCCGCTGTCATGGGAGCGCGCACCATGGAGAGCGAAAAGGACAGGCGTCTTACCATCATGCTTGTCCCGTTTATGAGCTGCTCCGCTAAGCTCCCCGTCTACGGCTTAATATGTTCGGCGTTCTTTGGAAAAAAAGCGGGGCTTGTGATTTTCTCGCTCTATGTACTCGGCATGGTAATGGCAATTGTGTCCGGCCTGATATTTAAGGATACGCTATTCAAGGGCGAGGCCCCCGCCTTTGTGCTGGAGCTTCCCCCCTACCGAATACCGGGCATCAGGAACACCCTCCTCCATGTCTGGGAGCGGATAAAGGGTTTCCTAGTGAAGGCCGGCACTTTAATCCTGACTATGAGCGTTGTTCTATGGCTGCTTCAGAGCTTTGATTTGAGCCTTAATCTGACGGACTCGGCCGCCGACAGCATACTCGGCAGCATAGGCGGCTTAATTGCGCCCGTATTTAGGCCCCTCGGCTTCGGCACATGGCAGGCGGCGGTTGCGCTTCTTACCGGCCTCGTTGCCAAGGAGGCTGTGGTCGCCTCGCTTTCTATGTTCTACGGCTTTTCGCTCACCGCCGAAAGCTCAATCGTGGCCGGGGCCCTGAGCGGTACGTTCAATACGCTCTCCGCCTTTTCCTTCCTTGTTTTTATCCTGTTGTACGTTCCCTGCGTTGCGGCGGTGGCGGCCATCAGAAAGGAGATGGCAAGCTGGAAATGGACTCTACTTTCCGTGGGCTGGCAGATTTTCACCGCCTATGCCTGTTCCATGCTTGTGTATCAGCTCGGCAGGCTTTTGGGGCTCGGATAAATCTAAATAAAAAAGGAGCAAACTGTGAGTTTGCTCCTTAACTATTTTAAGCGCTTTGAAATATCAGTTTTTTTCAAGACTCTTTGACACATCAAACGAAATGCTGCCTGCTATACTTTCTATCTGCTCCTGCGTAAACGCTTCCCTGTCAAGGTCAAGCGCCACGTAAACCGGGAGAGTTTTGCAGTACGATACTATTCCATAATTGTAATCCTCCGCGGAATAATTGCCTCTCTCCTCTTGGCTCAAGTTTACATCGTTATACACTTCGCTTATCGCAGTCTGTAAATCTTCGGTATTATTAACGACATCATACTTGTTTTTAACCGCGAACTGGTAATGGTTTCCAAGACTAATCTGGTTATATATCATCATCGGGTCTATTTCATCCTCGGGAAGGCCACGGATAAGCTCAGCGTCATATACGTTGTAGCCGATACAGCCGACAGTGTCGCCCTTGTCGTTCAGGATTGGAATATTGGAAAAAGTGACGA
>DUPK01000061.1 GCA_012838345.1 Clostridiales bacterium
AGCCCTTGTCAAGCCTCTTTATTTTCCCAGCTTAACTCCTGCCAAGCCCTTCCGCCCCCCAGGGCGCCCAGTTAATATACCACCTCTTCCTCGCCTTGTCAACACCTTTTTCTCCTCTTTTCAAAAATTCTTTGTTATCTCACGTTTGCACGTTGTCCAAAACCATGTATAACATGTATAATATGTATCAAGATCGCGTTTATTATTAAAATGAGGTGCAAAATCATGCTTTCTGCCGCACATATACGCAAAATATACGTCAACAACACCGAAACCTTCTATAAAGCGGCCGGCGGGGACTCTCTCGCGGCGGAAGTCGATGAGTTTTTTCGTTCCTGCATCACTGGCCTCTGGGCCAGAAGCGGAGCGGTTACGGACTACAAGGTGTCGCTCATAAACGAGATTTACTCCAAAAACCAGCCCAAACCGAAATACCTGTACTGGGAGCTTACAAGCGCGGTCTGCGCCTATACGCTGTTTCAGGTCCCTGAATTCTTTAAAGGACTTACCGCAGCCGACAGGCTGAACAAAACCACCGTCTCCCGGACCTTTATACGCATTTTTACAAACATCCTTCTGACCGTGGCCTCGGCCGACGAGGATGTGAGCATGGCTGAGGCGGAGTTTATTACAGCCTGTACCGACGCCCTGGAGAGCGTATGCGACAGAAGCGGTGTTCCGCCCGCAAAGAAGCCGCTAAACGCAATGGACTACATCACATCTCCCGAGCAGTCCTTCCCGGAGACTGAAAAGCGTCCCCGCACCGAAAACACGCAGGCAGCCGCAAAGGATACAGCAGAGCCCGCCGCTGATAGAAATAGCGGGGCGCTCCCCAGTCTGGACGAGCTGATGGCCCAGCTTGACGAGCTTGTCGGGCTCGATAAGATAAAATCAGACGTCAGGAGCCTAATCAACCTGATCAAGGTGAGGAAGCTTCGCATGGAGCACGGCCTGGCCGTCCCGCCCGTGTCCCTCCACATGGTTTTTATGGGAAACCCCGGCACCGGCAAAACCACGGTTGCCCGCTTATTGGCGCAGATATACAGGGTCATGGGCGTGCTCTCAAAGGGACAGCTTGTCGAGGTCGACAGGTCGCAGCTTGTCGCGGGCTACGTCGGGCAGACCGCCATAAAGACAGCCGAGGTGCTTGAAAAGGCCAAGGGCGGCATTCTCTTTATCGACGAGGCATACTCGCTCACGCCCGAAAACTCCGGCAGCGATTTTGGCCGCGAGGCGGTGGAGATTATCCTCAAGGGCATGGAGGACAACCGTGACGACCTGGTGGTCATCGTCGCCGGCTATGAAAACCTGATGAAAAACTTCATCTCCTCAAACCCCGGCCTTGAGTCGCGCTTCAGCAAGTATTTCTTTTTTGAGGACTACAAAGGTGAGCAGCTGTACTCGATTTTTCTTTCGATGTGCAAAAAGAACGAATATATATTCTCGCCCGAAGCCTCCGAAAAGGCACAAAAGCTGCTTTACAGGCTTTATGAGCAGCGCGACGAGAATTTCGGCAACGCCCGGGATGTGCGAAACCTCTTTGAGAAGGCCGTTTCAATGCACTCGGACAGGATTGCCTCCATTGAAAACCCCTCGAAGGAGGAATTGATGACCTTAAGGGCGGAGGATATTCCGGACCACTAATCTCTATCTGAAGCTTGCAAAATTATTTTCGGCAAATGTGAGTCAATCACTGGAAAATGCGGTTTCCGTATGGTAAAATAGCCTCACAAACTACAAAGGAGGGTTCTCGTATGTGTGACGCAAGATTTTTCATCTGTAAGCACTGTGGCAATATCATAGAATTACTCAACAGTTCGGGAGTGCCCGTCGTGTGCTGCGGCGACGAAATGGAAGAGCTCATCCCCGGCACCGTGGACGCCTCTTATGAAAAGCATGTTCCCGCCGTAACCGTCGACGGCGACACCGTTACGGTAAAGGTAGGCTCCGTTGCCCACCCGATGATACCGGAACACTACATACAGTGGATTTATCTCAAGACGGAAAACACAGTCCAGCGCAAGTGCTTAAAACCCGGCGAGGAACCCGAAGCGGTATTTATCCTAAACGGAGAAAAGCCGGTCTCGGCCTATGAATACTGCAACCTGCACGGCCTCTGGAAATCAGATATTTAGGAACAGCGGCATATAAAGAAGGTGGAGCAGCCTATAAATCGGCTGCTCCACTGTTTATTTGAAATAGCTCGTTGAAAGACGCTTCGATTTCCTCAGCGTGTTCGGCAATCACAAACAGGATAAAATTATTGTTCTGGACTATCCTTGCGTTTTTTACAAGCTCGTACTGCTGCGGCAGGTATTCCTTCCAGAGGTTATCCAAATCGGTGAGGC
The DNA here is from genome assembly GCA_012838345.1 of Clostridiales bacterium. Classification (GTDB taxonomy): domain Bacteria; phylum Bacillota; class Clostridia; order Oscillospirales; family Oscillospiraceae; genus DUPK01. Next base: position 2,349 of record DUPK01000061.1, read on the forward strand.
GGTTTGTGATTATCTCCAGAACTCTGTCCGCGTCTTTGGAGTCCTTAAGCTCGAAAAGCGCTATTTCGGTCGCGGAAAGATTGAAGGTCGGGATAAATATAATGCGCTGCCTTAGCTCAATCTCGGACAGCCCCCCATAAAAATCGTCCAAAATCTGCTCCGTCAGCTCCGTGCCCTCCGGGAGAAGCTCGCTTGCGACCAGCCACTCATAAAAGCCCTTGAGATTGCTCTTGTCAGGAGCCGGTTTTTCGCCGGGCTCAGGAGTGGCAGCCGGAGTCTCGCTCGGAGTCGGCTCGGGCCCGGGAGTTTGCGCAGGTTTCTCCGCGCACGCACCGAGCGAAAGGAGCAAGGAAAGCGCTAAAATAAAAGCTGCAAGTTTTCTCTTGTTCATTGACAATGCCTCCATTAAGTGAAACTGCATTTTGGACGCATTATCCCTTAAACAGTTCCCGATTATAACAGATTCTTTACAATTCGTTAAAAATCTTTGCGCCCTTCCCTTTTAAGAACGCAAGCATAATCAGCGAAAGAATAAGAAACAGCAGGGCGCACATCGCCAGATATATATCGCCGGGGATGTTTCGGGCAAGCAGGACGTAAACCAGAACCGGGAGAAGGACAACGGCCATTCCGCCGAACACCGCCGCCATGACGCTTGCGCTCTGCTTAATCACAATCATCTCGCTGAGCCAGTCAAAGCGCGGAAGCAGCAAATTTAGTACAAGGCCCATGAGTGAGATGAAAATCTGCAGAAGCAGCGGTGTGACGATTATAAGCAGCCACTGCAGCGGGGTTGCGCCGAAAACAACGCATGCGACGACAGACAAAATCGCCAGCGGAGGCAGGGTCACGACCAGTGACGACATGATTTTGGCGTAGAAGACGTCGTAGGCGCTTATCGGCATCGATTTGAGCAGCCAGAGTGTCTTTGCCTCAAGCGATATTGTGGGTGCCGTTATGCAGTTTGTGGTTGCAAGAAAGCAGATTGCGGCGCAGACCAGAAGCGGAACCAGAGCCTGAAATCCCGAAAACATATAAAGCGCGGCCTTGAGCTCAGCCCCTTTTACTATCAGCGCAGCAGCGCCAATCAGCGCAAAGACCGCGCCGAGCGAGCAGTTGAACACATAAAGGGGTAGCGAAAAGAAGCGCCCGAGCTCCTTTCTTAGCAGAGCGGCACGTACTGAGCTGACCTTAAGCTCCCTCTCCCTGTATTCAACCCTGACCGTCCCGCGTTTGGCGGTGGCGATTTTTATAAAGCTCTTAGACAGCAGGTAATAGACCACGGCAAACGGCGCAAGGCACCAGACAGCAAGCAGTAAAAGTGCAAGCGGGTCCGGGCCGGTTACGGCCATTCCGAAGTGGAAGATGGGCGGCAGACTTTTTGAAATCGCGGCGGCAACCTCCGCACCAGCCGCAATCAGCTTTGCGGTGTATGTCTGGATATTCATATAGAAGTACATATACGCAAAGAAAATAGCCAGCATAAGTACAACGCTTATGAGGTTCTTTCGGCGCATTTTCGAGCTTACGAAGGCCACAACCCCGCCGCAGATGCAGCTTATTGCGGTGGAGATAAACGACATGAGCACAAGCGCGATAATAAAGTTTATAATCATAAGGGGCGAGACCGCCGGGACTTCCAGACAGTATACGAAAAAGGCGGGCACAAGTATAAAAATGCCAAAAAGAATGTTTAAAATCAGAATCATGAGTACGCGGGTAGCCAGAATGTATGACGGCGGTATCGGCATGCTTAAAAGCAGCTCGTTGTCCTTAGCCTCGTAAATCTGCTGCTGCGTCATGAAAATGCTGCCCACGACGCTGACGGCCACGCTCATAATGGCCGCAACCGCCATCACAAGCCAGCCGAACCCGATTGATACGAGCGGCCTGGCCAGCCCCCTGAAGATTAAGCCCATCGAAGCGAAAAGCGAGGCTATTATATAGACGGCGAGGATTGTGTACAGCACGATTTTGAGCTTGTTCGCGCGTTTTTGGACCCTACGCCCGACGAAAGCCTGCCAGAGTGAGAGAAGACGGATTTTAATAAGCGCTTTTAACATAGTCAGCCCTCCACAAGCTCCAGGAACAGCTGCTCAAGCGAGGAGTCGCCGCGCACCTCGTCCGTATTGCCGGAAACGATGAGCTTTCCGTTTTTTATAATCGCTATCTTGTGGCAGAGCTTCTCGGCGACCTCAAGCACGTGCGTCGAGAAGAATATGGCGCCGCCGCGGCTGCACAGGTCGCGCATCAGCTCCTTAAGCATATGCGAGGCCTTGGGGTCAAGTCCAACAAAGGGCTCGTCAAGCATCAGCAGCTTCGGCTCGCGGATGAAGGCTGAAATCAAGGCGAGCTTCTGCTTCATGCCGTGAGAATAGCTGCTTACGCTCTGGGCAAGGTCGGAAGTCAGACCGAACAAGTCCGAATACCTGCGTATCCTCTCCTCGCGCTCGGATTTGGGCACGGCGTAAACGTCGGCTATGAAGTTGAGGTACTTGATTCCAGACAAAAAATCATACAAATCCGGGTTGTCGGGGATATAGGCAAACCTCTTTTTACACTCAAGAGGCTCTTTTCTTATTGAAAGCCCGTCTATGAAAATATCGCCTTCGTCGAAGTCCAGTATCCCACAGCAGGCCTTAATTGTCGTCGTCTTGCCCGCGCCGTTATGGCCTATAAAGCCGTATATCTCGCCGGGCCTAATATGCAGCGTAAGATTGCTCACCGCGCGTTTACTGCCGTATGTCTTCGTCAGGTTTTCGATTCTCAGCATAATAACCCTCCTTAGGATAGGTCAAGATTATACCACTTATTGTAAGCTGTTACAAGCAGCTAGCCTGCTATTTTTTTGAAATTCGCTTGAGCGCCGAGATGCAAATAAATATGGCACCCATTACTATGAAAATTCCAGCCATGCCGTAGCCCATTATGGGCAGGCTGCTTAAAAAGCTGCTAAAGTCCATATTTCCCTCCGATAATTTATATTAGTTCCGCCATATATTGGTTTGCTATTTTGCGATTAGGGCGATTATGAGCCCTCCCGCGATGACCGAGGCTATCTGGCCCGAGACGTTGGCTCCCACGGCGTGCATGAGAAGGAAGTTCTGCGGGTCCTCCTTAATCCCCATCTTGTGCACAACCCGGGCGGACATGGGGAAGGCCGATATGCCGCAGGCCCCTATCATCGGGTTTATCTTCTTCCCCTCGGGCAGGAAGAGGTTGATTAGCTTTGCAAACATCACGCCGCCTATGGTGTCGAAGATGAAGGCAAAGAGCCCTAAACACATTATGAGTATCGTCTGAAAGGATATAAACTGCTCGGCCTGCATTTTTGTCGAGATTGTAATGCCAAGCAGTAGCGTTACGATGTTTGCAAAGGAGCTTTGCGCCGTTTCCGATAACCTAGATAAGACGCCGCACTCGCGTATGAGGTTCCCGAACATCAGAAAGCCGACGAGCGCTACGGAGCGGGGCGCGGCAATGCCCGCGATTATGGTGATTATTATGGGAAAGAGGATTTTCGCGGTCTTAGAGACGGAGCCGCTAACATATTCCATGCGTATGAGCCGCTCCTTGCGGGTCGTGATTGCCCTGATTACGGGCGGCTGTATTATTGGCACGAGGGCCATATATGAGTAGGCGGCGACGTATATAGCTCCGGCATACCTTGTGTTAAAGTAGTTTGCCACGAAAATCGAGGTCGGGCCGTCCGCGGCGCCAATTATTCCGATGGAAGCCGCGTCCTGCAGGCTGAACCACTGGGGAAAGAGCGAGGCAAGCGAGAGCGTCATAAAAATGCCGAACTGGGCTGCCGCGCCGAAGAGCAGCATCTTGGGGTTGCTCAGCAGCGGGCCGAAGTCAATCATCGCGCCTATGCCGATAAAGAGCAAAAGGGGCAAAAGCTCGTTTGCTATGGTCGAGTTAAACAGCACGTCGATTATACCGGTTTCAACCGTCTCGCCGTAAACCTGCGTTATGGCGCCCGAAAGCGGCAGGTTCACGAGTATTGCGCCAAAGCCCATCGGCAGCAGAAGCGCCGGCTCCATCTCCTTTTTTATCGCAAGCCAGATGAGAAGGCCGCCGATAATGAACATTACTATCTGCTTCCATGTGATGAGCATAAGGCTCTGATACAGAACTTCCATTTTATTCTCCTCTATCTTTTTAATAAAATGCAAAACAAAAAAGACCTTTGCCGACACTTAAAGTATCGGTAAAGGTCTTGCTTTTTAATGCAGCTGCGGGCCGATTGGCCGTATTGACGCAGCCTGCCCCGGCAAAGCCGGAAGCTACTCCCCTAATTTCGATTTCATTTTAGCATGATGCTATCTCTTTGTAAAGGAATTTTATTTTGATTTTTTCTCGAGTCTCATGCGCATCGAATGGTCCAAAACCGCCTTTCTGAGGCGCAGGCTTTTAGGCGTTACTTCAAGCAGCTCATCGTCTCCCATAAACTCAAGGCACTGCTCAAGGCTCATGGTTTTCGGGGGCGTAAGGCGAAGAGCGTCGTCGCTGCCGGAAGCGCGCATATTGGTAAGCTGCTTGCGCTTGCAGACATTGACCACTATATCCTCGGTTTTGCTTGATACGCCGACTATCATACCCGCGTAAACCGGGGTGCCCGGGCCGATGAAAAGCGTCCCCCTCTCCTGGGCGTTGTAAAGGCCGTATACAACCGCCTCCCCTGTCTCAAAGGCCACAAGTGAGCCTGTGCTGCGCCTTGAAACCTCGCCTTTGAGCGGAGCGTAGGAATCGAAGACGCTGCTCATCAGCCCCTCGCCCCTCGTGTCCGTCAGAAACTCGCCGCGGTAGCCGAAAAGCCCGCGCAAAGGGACGAGGAACTCAAGCCTCATCCTCGAGCCGACCGGCGTCATCTCCAAAAGCTCACCGCGCCTTGACGAGAGCTTTTCTATCACCGAGCCGACACAGCTCTCGGGCACGTCGAGCACAACCCGCTCAATGGGTTCGAGCGAAAGCCCGTTTTCTTCCCTGTAAAGCACACGCGGGGGGCCGACCTGGAACTCGTAGCCCTCGCGGCGCATCGTTTCAATCAATATCGACAGGTGCATCTCGCCGCGGCCTGCGACGTTGAAGCTCTCGCTGTTCGGAACCTCCGAAACGCGAAGCGACACGTCCTTGAGTGTCTCCTTAAACAGGCGGTCGCGGATATTGCGCGTCGTGACGAACCTACCCTCACGCCCGGCAAAGGGGCTGTCGTTGACCATAAAGGTCATCTCTATGGTCGGGTCCGAAATCCTCACAAAGGGCAGGGGCTCCACATGGAGGCTGTCGCAGAGCGTGTCGCCTATGGTAACATCCTCTATGCCTGAAATTGCGATGATGTCCCCCGCCGGAGCCTCGCTTACCTGGAGCTTCGCCAGCCCCTTGAATTCGTAAAGCGTGACGGCTTTCGCCTTCCTCACAGGCCTTTCGCCGTGATAGTCGCATACCGTTATCTCCTGGTTCTGTCGTATACTGCCGCGCTCTATGCGCCCTATGCATATGCGCCCGACGTAGTCGTTGTAATCAAGCGAGGAGACAAGCATCTGGAACGGGGCTTCTGTATCGGCGCCGGGTGCCGGGATATAGTCGATTATGGTGTCAAACAGCGGCCTTAGGCTCGTGCCTTTTTCCTCGGGGCTTAGCGAGCAGATTCCCTGCCTTGCCGAGCAGAAAAGCATTGGGCTGTCGAGCTGTTCGTCGCTCGCTTCGAGGTCCATCAGCAGCTCGAGCACCTCATCTATCACCTCATAGACGCGCTGGTCGGGCCTGTCTATCTTGTTGATTACGACTATTACCCTGTGCCCGAGCTCCAGCGCTCTCTGGAGAACAAAGCGCGTCTGCGGCATAGGACCCTCCGCCGCGTCCACCAGCAGTATGACGCCGTTTACCATTTTGAGAGTGCGCTCAACCTCTCCACCGAAGTCGGCATGTCCCGGGGTGTCCACGATGTTTATCTTTACGCCCTTGTATTCGACGGCCGTGTTTTTCGCAAGTATGGTTATGCCGCGCTCGCGCTCAAGGTCGTTTGAGTCCATAACACGCTCGGCGACAGCCTGGTTTTCGCGGAATATTCCAGACTGCTTTAAAAGCCCGTCGACAAGCGTTGTCTTTCCGTGGTCGACGTGCGCGATAATTGCGACGTTTCTTATCTGTTTCAAAATTAACCTCCATAGCCTTACGCAAAATGCGTTCGGCTTTGCCAAGACAGTCTCAAGATTTTGTTACAAACGTGTATTATATATAATGCGACAAAAATACGCAAGATAATTTTCTCATTAAAACGATATATATTGGATGTTAAGATAGCGCCCGCCCGGGCTGCTTTTGCTCCACAATAAATCAAAGCGGCCGGCGCCGCTTGAAGTTCTTACAAATAATGAAGCTACAACTTCCAAAGCCATCCATATAATGTATCAGGATTCAGGTCACTATTAGCTTAAACCCTCATTACCAATTTTTTAGGAGGTGAAGTACCATTCACCAAACAAGTCTTCGCGGCGGGATGAGCTGCCGCCAAATACAGCTTTCAAATACTCTCAGGCGGCTGTGGATTGAGCATGTTTTATGGACCCGCTTTTTTATCGTGAGCACGGCGTTTAACCTGCCCGACCTTCAGGCCGTCACGGATAGGCTTTTGCAAAACCCCGCCGACTTTGCAAGTGAGCTAAAGCCGCTTTACGGCGAGCAGAGAGCGGCGCAGTTTAAGCGGCTTTTAACCGACCATCTTCTGATTGCGGCCGCGCTTGTCAACGCGGCAAAAGCGGGCGACACGGAGGAAGTGGAAAAGCAGCGCAAGCTGTGGTATCAAAACGCCGCGGATATTGCCAGATTCCTCGCTTCGATTAACCCCTTCTGGAGCGAAAAGGAGTGGAGGACCTTACTGTTTGACCATCTGCGCATGACAGAGGACGAGGCGGTTTTTATCCTGACGGGGCAATTTGAAAAAAGCATAAAGGTATATGACCAGATTCAGGCGCAGGCCCTACATATGGCCGAAGTCATGACCTGCGGCATCATCCGCCAGTTCCGTATAGTTTAGATTACAGATGAAAGATGACAGAGAGCAGAGGACAGACGGCCTCTGCTCTGCGCTTTTATATGTTTTCCTTGCTTTGAAATTGCCTGGAGAAAAGCCTCTTTGGCGCTTATTCCGCGCCGTACTTTTTAAGGAGCCTGAGGAAATACTCGGGCAAATCGCAGGAGAGCGTGATTCTCTCTCCGGTTCCGGGGTGCGTAAAGCTAAGCTCCCTTGCATGCAGGCACTGGCCCTCAAGGCCCGGCTCAGGCTTCTTTCTGCCGTAGACCGTGTCGCCGAGGACGGGGTGACCTATGCTCGCCATGTGGACGCGGATTTGGTGGGTCCTGCCCGTCTCCAGGCGGCAGCGCAGGTGCGTCACACCGGCGAGGCGCGAGAGAACCTCGTAATGTGTAACCGCGGGCTTTGAGTTTTTGCTCGTGACCGCCATCTTCTTCCGCTCGACCGGGTGGCGTCCTATCGGCGCGTCCACGGTGCCGCTGTCGGCCCTTATGTTCCCGGTTACCAGAGCCTCGTATACCCTCGAAAGGCTGTGGTCCTTAAGCTGTGCGGCGAGCGCCCTGTGCGTCTTGTCATTTTTCGCCGCTATAATCAAGCCCGAGGTGTCCTTGTCTATCCTGTGTACTATGCCGGGGCGCTTTTCCCCGCCTATTCCCGAGAGGCTATCACCGCAGTGGTGCAATAGAGCGTTGACTAAGGTGCCGCCGGAGTGCCCCGGCGCCGGATGGACGACCATGCCCTTGGGCTTGTTTACGACGATTACGTCCTTATCCTCGTAAACTATGTCAAGCGGAATGTCCTCGGCCGCGGTCTCCGCCGGCTCCGGCTCGGGGAGCAAGACTTCATAGGTTTCCCCCGCCGACACCCTGCGGTTCTTCTTTAGCTTTTGCCCGCCCATGGTCACAAAACCGTCGTCTATGAGCTTTTGAACCGCGCTGCGGCTCATGTCGGGCAGTTGTGCCGCCAGAAACGCGTCCAGCCGCTCGCCCTCGGTTAAGACCTCAATGCTTATCCTCTTCATGGTCCTTTCCCCTTTTAGACAGGGCCGCCGGCTCCTTCTTCTCGTAGATAAAAAGAAGGTAGATGCACAGCAAAATCCCGCCGACGGTTATGAAGCAGTCGGCGACGTTGAACACCGGAAAGCTCATAAACTCGGTCTCGAACATATCGACGACATAGCCGAAGCGCAGGCGGTCTATGAGATTGCCGACCGCGCCCGCCGTAAGCGCCGTTAGCGACCACAGGCCGAGCGGATAGTTGACCTTCTTCTTTAAATATGCCCAGAAAACCGTAACGACAAAGACTATAGTAATCAGGACAAACAGCCAGCGCATATTCTGCAGGATGCTGAAGGCGGCCCCGTAATTGCGGACGTGAGTAAGGCGCAGAAAACCGGGAAGAAAAACCTTCCAGGTGCCGGGTGCGATATTGCTTACCACCCAGCCCTTGAACCACTGGTCGAAAACCACTATGGCGATGCAGGCAATCAGATACAGCACTCTCATTCCTCCGTATGTTTGTAAAAGGGGGCGGTTTCCCCGCCCCTCTTTGCTTATCCGTTATTATTCTTCAGCGATACTTGCCACAACCGACGCGCATCTCGGGCAGAGCTCGGGGAAGTTCGGGTCCGCGCCTATGCTGCCGTGGTGGGTCCAGCACCTGAGACATTTCTCGGTTTCGGCCGCCTCCACCTTGACCCTAACGCCGGGGAACTCGGCGCACTCAAAGCCCTCGCCTTCCTCGTAGACAACGCTGACTCTGGAGACGATAAAAATGCTCATAAGGTCAAAGTCCGCTATCTCCTCGAAGGCCTCCTTGCTCTCGGGGCTGATATAAAGGGTAACGGTGGCGTCCAGGGACTTGCCGATAACCTTCTCGGCCCTTGCCTTTTCAAGCGCGCGCAGCACGTCGGAGCGCAGCCTCAGCACGCTGTCCCAGCACTTTGCCTCCTCCTCGGAGAGCTCGTAATCCGCTTCAATCCTCGGCATGTCGTTTAAAAGTACGCTCCCGGGATTGGCGGAGCTGTCGTGTGGCATGCTCTGCCAGATTTCCTCCGAGGTGAAGGCTAGTATCGGCGCTATCATGCGCACCATCGCGTCCAGTATCCTGTACATCGCGGTCTGCGCGCTTCTACGAAGGTATCCCGTGCGGTCCTCGCAGTAGAGCCTGTCTTTCAGCACGTCGAGGTAGAAGTTTGACATGTCGATGACGCAGAAATTGTGGATGGCATGGTAAATCGGGTGGAACTCGTAGCGCTCGTAGGAGGCTATGACCTTCTCGATAAGGCGGTTTAAGCGCCACAGCGCCCAGCGGTCGATGTCGCAGAGCTCTTCGACGGGCACCTGGTCATCGGGGTCAAAGCCGTCGAGATTTCCGAGTATAAAGCGCGCGGTGTTTCTAATCTTAAGGTATATCTCGGACAATTGCTTGAATATATCCTTTGAAATCCTCACGTCCTGGTGGTAGTCGGAGGAGGAGACCCAGAGGCGCAGAAGGTCCGCGCCGTAGTCCTTTATGACTTCCTCGGGCGCTATGGCGTTGCCGAGGGATTTGTGCATAGCCTTGCCCTCGCCGTCGACCGTCCAGCCGTGGGTTATGACGCATTTGTACGGAGCTTTGCCGTTAACCGCTATGCTCGTGAGCATTGAGGACTGGAACCAGCCTCTGTACTGGTCGCCGCCTTCGAGGTAAATATCCGCCGGGAAGTGGAGCTCGGGGCGGACGCTGCAAACCGCAGCGTGTGTCGAGCCGGAGTCAAACCAGCCGTCGAGGGTGTCCTTTTCCTTTGTAAAGGACTTGCCGCCGCAGTGCGGGCAGTCGTAGTCCTTGCCCAGAATCTCGGAAACGGGCGTCTCATACCAGGCGTTGGAGCCGTGCTTTGTAAAGAGACTCGACACTGCGTCTATCGTATAGTCGTCGCAAACCGGCTTTTTGCAGCTGTCGCAGTAGAACACGGGAATCGGCAGGCCCCAGTGTCTCTGGCGGGAAATGCACCAGTCGCTGCGCTCGCGTATCATGGCAATCATGCGCTCATAGCCCCATTCGGGGAGCCATTTTATGCTGTCGCAGGCGCCGACTGCCTCGTCCTTCATCGCGTCGACCGAGGCGAACCACTGCTCGGTGGCGCGGAAGATTATCGGGTTTTTGCAGCGCCAGCAGTGGGGATAGGAGTGGACTATTTTCTCGGCGGCTAGCAGAAGGCCGCTGTCCGTGAGGTTCTTAAGAATCGCATCGTTGGCCTTATCGTAGAACATTTCGGCGAAGGGGCCGGCTTCCTCGGTCATGAAGCCGCGGTCGTTGACCGGAACGGTGATGCCGAGCTCGGGGTAGAGCTTGCAGACATTGTAGTCATCCACACCGAAACCCGGAGCTGTGTGGACGCAGCCGGTACCAGCGTCGAGCGTTACGTGCTCGCCCACAATGACAAGCGAATCGCGATCCAGGAAAGGGTGGCGCGTCCTCATATACTCCATTTCCGAGCCCTTGAGCTTTGCAAGAACCTCAAACTCCCCGATATTCGCGGCCTGCATTACCCTTTCCGCAAGCTCGGCGGCCATTACGTAGACCTCGCCGTTCGGAACCTTCACAAGCGAGTACTCAAAGCCGGGGTTCAGGCTGATTGCAAGGTTTCCGGGCAACGTCCACGGGGTGGTCGTCCAGATTACGATATAAGTTTTATCGAGGGGCGCGTACTTCGTAAGAAGGCCCTTGTCGTCCTTGAGAGGGAATTTCACGTATATCGAATTGCAGGGGGCGTCGGCGTACTCAATCTCGGCCTCGGCGAGAGCCGTCTCGTCATGCGGGCACCAGTAGACGGGCTTTAAGCCCTTGTATATATAGCCCTTCTTGTACATCTCGCCGAAAACCCTGACCTCTATCCCCTCGAAGGCGGGGTCCATCGTGAGATAGGGCTTGTCCCAGTCGCCTATTACCCCGAGACGCTTAAACTGCTCCATCTGCCTGTGCACAAAATCCATAGCAAAGTCGCGGCAGGCGTTGCGAAACTCGGTTACGGACATGCTCTTCCTGTCGAGCTTATTCTTTTTTATTATGGCGCTCTCAATCGGCATGCCGTGGTTGTCCCAGCCGGGGACATAGGGCGAGTTCCAGCCGGACATGTTTTTGTAGCGCACGATAAAGTCCTTGAGTATCTTGTTCAGCGCAGTGCCGATATGGATGTCGCCGTTTGAAAACGGGGGGCCGTCGTGGAGCACGAAAACGGGCTTTGCCGCGTTGCGCTCCATTATCTTTTTATATATGCCCTTCTCCTCGAATTCCTTCAGCATGCCCGGCTCCCTCTTGGGGAGATTCGCACGCATGGGAAAATCGGTGTTGGGTAAATTCAGAGTCTTGTTATAATCCTGAGGCATCTGTATATTCATCTTCCCTTCGTAAAAGCAAACGGTGGGCATGCGCCCGCCGATTGCGATTTAAACGGTGTTGATTTTTTTGTTTGCTGTAATTATTGCCGAACTTTAGAGCTTTAAACTTCCACGGGCTATCCCGGGCGCGATGCTCGCGTCCGTCTTACCGGGAGTTTTTTCATCGGCGGAAAGCTTATTCGTCAAAGCTTTCATCTGAAGAGGAGCTTCTGCCGACGTCTCCGAAAATCTTCGTGACGGAATCCTCTATCGCCTTTGCAGCCTCTCCAACTCCCCTGTCGTTCTGAGGCTCGGGCTCTTTGAACGGGTTTTCGTCTATCTTCAGCTCGCCGAGCTTCTGAAGGAATGTCAGATGCTTGCGGCAAAGCCCCATGGACATGTCAACAAAGTCGGCGGTGACCTGCTGGGCGGCCTTCATCCTATTTTCCTCATCCTGTATCTTGCTGCGGATTTCGGCAAGTTTCATCGCGGCCTCGGCTTCCTTTTCGCGGAGCATGGCCTCGGTCTTGCTCTTGGCCTCCTCGACCATCTCGTCAGCCATCTTCTTGGCGGCCAAGAGCGCCATGCGCATGGCTTCCTCGGTGCTGCGGTACTCCTCAACCTTTTCCACAAGGACCTTGAGCTTGCTTTTGAGTGCCGCGTTCTCTTTATAAAGGGATTCATAATCTTCGGCGATATTATCGATAAACTCGTCCACCGCTCCCATATCGTAGCCGCCGAAAACCGCCTTGCTGAAGCATCTGTTTCTGATGTCCTGGGGAGTAATCATAAATCTTCATCCCTTCTTTTTATCTAGAAGTATAACCCGTTGCTCTCAAGCTCGTCAATCAGGTCTCCCATAATGTCGACGTTGTAAGGGGTAATAATGTATGTACTGACGGCGACTTTCTTTATCTTGCCGTCCTGAGCATAGGCAACTCCGCTGAGGAAATCAATCAGTCTTCTGGCTATGTCCTTGTTTGTGGACTCGAGGTTTAAAACAACAGTGCGCTTGTCGCGCAGATGGTCCGCTATCTCGGCCGCGTTTTCAAATTTTTCTGGCTTGACAAGTATTACCTGGAGCTGGGTCGTGGCGTGTATGTTAACGACCTTGTTGCTCCGGTCCGAGCGCCTGTCGTCGAAGTCAAACGACGAGGCTCTTGCCGCTGTATGTACGCTGCTTCTGGGATGCTGAGGTGTCGCCGGCTGCGGCGTCGGTATCCTTTCCGGAGCCCTGGGCTCGTAGTCCTCTTCAAAGTCGTCTTCGTCATCGTAGGGTCGTGTCCATTTCCTGAGCTCATCAAACAGTCCCATATTTACTATCCTTTCGATTATATAACAAGTCTGGGCCCGAAGATTGCCGATCCGATTCTAAGCATATTCGCTCCTGCGAGTATGGCCTCCTCGTAATCAGCACTCATGCCCATTGACAGTATTTCCATCTTGATATTATCATATTTTTTCATGCCCATGTCAACAAAAAGCTTGTACATTTGGTCAAAATAACGTCTATTTCCATTAATTTCAGTGGCAATCGGGGGTATTGTCATAAGACCTCTTACAAAAACACCGCTCTCCGCGGCGCAAATGTCGAGAAGTTCCTCAACCTTGTCGGGACCGACCCCGCTCTTGGAGGTCTCGCCCCCTATGTTGACTTCTATAAGAATGTCCTGAACAATGCCGAGCTTCTTCGCCCTCGCTCCGATGAGCGATACAAGCTCCTTTGAGTCCACCGACTGGATGAGGGACACCGCGCCCACCACATATTTGACCTTGTTGCTCTGCAGGTGGCCTATGAAGTGCAGCCTTGCCCCTTCGTATGCGCCGAGCGGAATCTTCCTCAGCATCTCCTGAACCCGGTTTTCCCCGCAGTCTCTTATCCCGGCCCTGATTGCCTCCTGTATTATCTCGGGCGGATGCGTCTTGGTGGCCGCAACCAGCCTTATGCCGCCTTTGGCGCCCGCTCTCAGCGCCGCTGCATCTATGGCCTCCCGTATCCTCCTTACATTCTCCCCAATATTCATGCTATCCTCCCCTTTCAGGGCTTTCTCTATTTGATTATCTTTCCGTCATATATGCCCTTCGTGCTTGTTATTATCTCGTCTCCGAACTGCAAGCCCTCAGCGGTTTCCCCGCTCTCTGCAATGTAGTATTCGTCAAGCTCGTATATGATTTTAATTAGCTTTTCCTCGGCTCGGGCCCCAGTCAGGGTGTAGACGCAGGCCCTGCCCTCCTCGTTGAGGCGCACGGCTTTTTTTGGTACCCTTATGCCCGAATATTCGCTGTGGACTATTTTTACGGACTGAACTCTGACGGCAAGAGTGTCCGCCATCGACTTTGAGGATGAAAATATGACGACACATTTGCCGTTCTCGGGCGCGCTAATGCTCTCGACATCCATCTCAATCTCCGAGCCTGCGTATTTGCCGAAAACCATCGTCGCCGTGCCGCCCACGGTGAGAAGGGACGCGTTTTCTTCGTCAATCAGCGCGGCAAAATACCAGCGCACGCCGGAGATAATCTTCCCTATCGCGTTTGAAGGCGGGTTGCGCTCATCCCCCATCAAGTCCGTGAGCCTTCTCACGGTTAAGGACAGCAAATCTTCCTCCGTAAGCGACTCGAAGCCGTCTACATTGGAGGTGAATAAGCCCGACACGGGCGCTACTATCTTCACGGGGGTGTAGTCGGGCGCCCCCATTGCCAGCCTCTGCTGGCGGAGCGAGAGCAGTCTTGCCTTCAGGTCTGACTCTCCGCCCGTCCTGCTGAGTATGTTTGCCTCAAGCTCCATGGCCGTCTCCGAAAACTCCGAAAACGAGCGGGAGCGCGCCTGCTTTACTAGCTTGTATATGCCGCTTCTTATCTCCGAGTCCAGCGTCATCATATCCTGGGCGCCCTGACCGGCCTCCAGTATGCTCTCAAGTCTTGAAATCTTCGTGTCCAGAAGATTTATCTCCCGGAGCTTAAGCAGCGTGTTTTCGTCGTAGTACACGCCCGCAACAGCCCCGCCGGCTTCGATCCTCTCCCCCTCCGAAAGCATGAGGTTTACAGCGTTATACCCGCCGCTGTCAACAACCGTCTCGCGCCTTATGGCTATGCCGGTGACGGAAAAGCCCTCCTGCACGGTCATCCTCACGGCGAAGGTGCTGCTGTAAGGATTGTTGAGCGCGTCGAGAAGGTAAAAGCCGAAATAGCTCAGCACGGCCAGAAACAAAACGGCCGATATGATTTTCGTGGCAAAGTCCGTCTTTTTCATATGGCTCTCCATCCCATAAACAAACCCCGGCAATTCCAGAGGGGGGACTGTTTATCCCCCCCGAACCAACTAGCAAAGAGCATCTCGCTTATGTAGCCTCCCCGAACAGCGGCACATTTTTTGATGGAATTATCGTAGATATGGCATGCTTGTAAATAAAGTTCTGTTTGCCTTCGCATTCCAGCACTACGGTGAAGCTGTCAAAGCTCATGAGCCTGCCCCGCAGCTGGTAGCCGTTTGTCAAAAACACTGTGAGCATCAGTTTTTCGCGCCTTGCCTGGTTCAAAAAAGCGTCCTGAAGATTTGCACCGTTAGCCATAATATCCGTCTTCCTTTCTTTATTTCCGACGGGCTAGAGAATTTCCCGTCATGCGGATATTATACCATATTCTTCCATAAGTGCTGTCGAAAGCTGTACCGCTTTTTCAAAATCCGGCTCATTTTCCCAAAAAATCCAGTGAACGCTTTTGTCGCGCCTGAGCCAGGATAGCTGGCGCTTTGCGTAACGCCGCGACTCTCTTTTTATCGCCTCGATAGCTTCGGAAACCGTGCATTTTCCCTCTATAGCGGCGACAAGCTCCTTATAGCCTATCGCCTGCATGGCGGTGCTCTCCGGGGACAGCCCGCGATTTAGGAGAGAACGGACTTCGTTCTCCAGCCCGGCCTCCATCATCATGTCAACGCGCTTATTGATGCGGCAGTAAAGGTCCTCCCTGTTTTTGAAGGTCAGGGCTATTTTCAGGGCGTCGTAGCGGTTCGGAGATAGCTTTGTCTCCCTGTCGTGCTCCGATATTGTCCTGCCCGTGAGCTCGATTACCTCCAGCGCCCTGATTATTCGCTTTTTGTCGTTCGGGTGAAGGCGCGAGGCCCTCTCGGGGTCAAACTCAGCAAGCATTTCAAGCATTTTCTCGCCGCCCAGAGCCTCGTATTTTTCGCTGAGCGTTCTTCTTAAGTCCCTGTCCTCGGCCGTACCGGCAAAGCTTCTGCCGGAGATGAGCGATTCGATGTAAAGGCCCGTGCCTCCGACCAGAAAGGGTATCTTTGAGCGCCTTAGAATATCGTCGGTGCACTCCGCCGCCATCTCCACATAGCGCGAGACCGAAAACTGCTCCTCCGGCGGGACGACGCCCAGCATGTGGTGGGGAATACCCTCCGTCTCGGCGGGGCTGGGCTTTGCCGTGCCTATGTCCATGCCTTCGTAGACCTGCATCGAATCGGCGGAGACGACCTCGCCGCCGAATTTCTTGCACAGCAGTATGCCGAGCCTGGTCTTGCCCGTCGCAGTCGGTCCTGTGATTACGACAATCCTGGGAGGCATAGGCTTACTCCTTTTACAAACTGCCGATGTGCTTAATTCTTCAGACTGTTCAGCGGTGCGGGAATTCTTCCGCCTCGCGCTATAAATCCGGCGCTCGAGCAGGGGTGCACCGGCATAATCGGCGCGGAGCCGAAGAGCCCTCCAAAGTCCACGCGCTCGCCGACGCCCTTGCCGGGCACGGGGATTATGCGCACCGCGGTGGTTTTGTTGTTTACAACGCCAATCGCCGCCTCGTCGGCGATGATGGCAGATATGGTCTCGGCGCTGGTGTCGCCGGGTATGGCAATCATGTCAAGGCCCACAGAACAGACACAGGTCATGGCCTCGAGCTTTTCAAGGCTAAGGTAGCCCTTCTCCGCCGCCCTTATCATGCCGGCGTCCTCGCTTACCGGTATGAACGCCCCGGAAAGGCCGCCCACATGGCTGGAGGCCATGACGCCGCCCTTCTTGACCGCGTCGTTGAGCAGAGCAAGAGCCGCAGTCGTGCCGTGGGCACCGACGCTCTCAAGCCCCATCTCCTCCAGTATGTCCGCAACGCTGTCGCCTATGGCGGGCGTCGGGGCGAGCGAGAGGTCCACGACTCCGAAGGGTACGCCGAGCCGCTTCGAGGCGACCTGAGCGACAAGCTGTCCCATGCGCGTTATCTTGAAAGCCGTCTTCTTTACCGTCTCGGCGACCTCGTCAAAGGGAAGACCTTTACAGGCCTTGAGCGCGTGGTACACGACTCCCGGGCCACTGACGCCGACGTTTATGACGCACTCCCCCTCACCCTCGCCGTGGAAGGCCCCGGCCATGAAGGGGTTGTCCTCTACGGCGTTTGCGAACACGACGAGCTTGGAGCAGCCGAAGCCCTGACTCTCCGCGGTTAATTCCGCTGTTTTCTTTATTACCCTACCCATCTCCGCGACCGCGTCCATATTGATGCCCGCGCGGGTGGTGGCGACGTTTACGCTCGAGCAGACGCGCTCGGTCGTTGATAGCGCCTCGGGTATCGCGCGTATGAGCTTTTTATCGCCGCAAGTAAAGCCCTTGTGTACGAGGGCAGAAAACCCGCCGATGAAGTTTACGCCCACCGCCCGGGCAGCCCTGTCCAGGGTATGGGCGAAGGGCACATAGTCTTCGGTTTCGCAGCTCCCCGCAACTTGGGCAATCGGGGTCACCGATATGCGCTTGTTCACTATCGGGATTCCGTACTCGCGCTCTATCTGCTCGCCCGTTTCGACCAGCTTTTCCGCGCACCTTGTTATTTTGTCATATATCTTCCGGCAGCATTCCCCCACATCGGGATGAGTGCACTCGCGCAGAGATATTCCCATCGTGATTGTACGTATGTCAAGGTGCTGCTGGTCAATCATTTCGATGGTTTGAAGTATTTCGCCCTTGGTTATCATT
The DNA here is from genome assembly GCA_012838345.1 of Clostridiales bacterium. Lineage (GTDB taxonomy): Bacteria > Bacillota > Clostridia > Oscillospirales > Oscillospiraceae > DUPK01. The sequence goes on from DUPK01000061.1 coordinate 19,712, forward strand.
GAGGAGCCTCCTAATGCTTATCTTAAGTAAAACCACAAATCGTCAAAGGGGTTTAGCCAATTCGCGCAGCGCCGCCCCGTCTGAGGCGCCGCTTTTCCTGAGCTTTCACATCTAAAGCCGGACGCAGAGCCCTATATCCTGTGCATGGCGTCGAAAATTTCCTCTCGCTGTATGCGTATGGACAGCCCCTGCTCCCTGCCCGCATCGTCCAGAAGCCTCGACAATTCGTCAAAGGCCAGGCCCTCGTCGGGCTTTTCAACCAGCATTATCATTGTAAAGTATTCCTGCATTACCGTCTGGCTGATGTCAAGGACGTTGACTCCGTTTTTGGCAAGAAGTGAGCAGACGTCCGCAATGATTCCGACTCTGTCCTTTCCGATGACCGTTACTATTGCTCTCATTATTATAACTCCTTTAAGGCGACGGGAAAAAGCCCGCACCGGATTTGACTTGTATATTCAATTATTAATCTATGTAACAAAGGCGAAAAGCAGCCACAGCAGCGCGGTGGTGTTATCGCGTGATTTCCTATTCAACCGAAAAATCGAGCTCGTCGAGCGCAAGCGAGAAAGCCGGCATAAAGTTTTCCATAAAATACTTAACTTCGGGCAGATTGAACTTTTCTATAGCAGCTCTCGTCTGGCGCTCGGCCAAAAGAAACTCGTTGTTACCCGCCTTCAGCTCCTCTATGCATTTTATCAGGGCGGCCAGTTTGTCCGCCGCCTTAATAATCTCATGAATTTCCCGGGGAACCTTGTCAATAAGCGGCGAATACGAGGAGCGTATGCTCCCGGGCAGCATCGCAAGCAGCTTTTTTTCCGCCAGCCCCTCAACCTTCTTGTAGGCAGCCATAATCTCCGGGTTTAAGTACTTCACCGGGGTCGGAAGGTCGCCCGTGAAAATCTCGGAGGCATCGTGGAAAAGGGCGGCCGCCGCTACGGCGTTGGGGTCTATCTCGCCGCCGAAAACGTCGCGCTTAATTACGGCCAGGGCATGGGCCAAAACCGCCACCATATGCGAATGCTCCTGCACGTTTTCGCTGTAGCTGCCGCGCATCAGCCCCCATCTTTTTATATGGCGCATCCTTGAAATAAGCGCGAAAAATCCGCTTTTCTCCACCGTCACACCCCCTTAAATTTAGGGATAATAATATCACAAACACACCTTATTGTAAATAGCACAATATATCGCTCTCGGATTCGTCACTGCGGCTTGACAACCCTCATACCGGGTAATATAATATTCATAACCATATCATACGGTTGGAAAGGAGCGGTAATATGCCGGTCTCACTGTGTCTTCTGGGCGATTCCGTTTTCAAGGGCGTTGTCTTTGACAGCGTCAAAAATAAATACACCTATCTCAAGGACAGCTTTGTCAACGCCTTTGCCGCCGCAACGGGCATCGCGGTGGACAACTTTGCAAAGTTCGGCTGCACCATAGTAAAAGGGCTGGAAATCGCCTCAAAGCGCGCCCATATGTTCCCGGAATATGATTTTGTGGTGCTCGAATTCGGGGGGAACGACTGCAACTTCAACTGGGAAGAAATATCCAACGCGCCCGAGGCGGAGCACAAGCCGGCAACACCGCTTGACGAATTTAAGAAATCCTACCTGAGTCTCATAGAGCAGGTGCGCTCCACGGGTGCAAAGCCTCTGATGTTCAATCTTCCGCCAATCGACGCCAGCAGATACTTTGCCTGGCTTTCAAAGGGGCTGAACGCGGAGAATATCTTAAAATGGCTGGGCGACGTGGACCATATTTTCCGCTGGCACAAGAGCTACAACGACGCCATATGCCTCATAGCGGAGGAGACCGGGACGCCGCTCGTAGACGTCCGCAGCGACTTTTTTAAAACTCCCGACTTCCGTGAATACCTCTGCGATGACGGAATTCATCCAAACTCAAAGGGACACAGGCTCATATTTGAGACCGTGAGCCGCTTTGCCTCCTCGATTGCCCCCACAATACTGGCATAAGCAAGAAATCCCCTCCTGCAGGCATAGCCGCAGGAGGGGTTTTTTCGCTCATTTCATACTCATTTGAGATTTAAGTATGTACGGCCCCCCGTCTTTCCTGTGCCCAGGGCTCCCTGAGCCTCTGGCTTCTTTCAAGCTCGGGCAGGGCGATTCTGATTTCCTGACCGGCAAGCTGTACGGCGCCGTTGACTTCCTCGGGGGTTTTGAAGGTGGGGACCAGCTCCTTCAGCGTATTGATTACAGCGTCTTTTCCATCCGAAAGCGCTATCTCCAGCCTCCTTATCCCGGCCTCAATTTCCGGGTAAGGGAGGCTGCCGTTTCGCTTTTCGATGAATAATTTGCGGCTCGCGGTGGCGGTGTTCTGGCCGTCGTTTATCAACAGCTCCTCGTAGAGCTTTTCGCCCGGCCTTAAGCCCGTCTCCAGGATTTGAATATCCTTATACGGGGTGAGGCCGGAGAGTCTTATGAGCTTTTCTGCGAGCTCGACAATCTTCACAGGCTCGCCCATGTCGAGGACGTAGATTTCCGATTTGCGGGCCATGGAACCTGCCTCCAGTACCAGCGAGGCAGCCTCCGAGATGGTCATGAAGTAACGGATTATCCGCCTGTCCGTAATCGTGACCGGCCCTCCATTTTCTATCTGCTTCATAAACAGCGGTATCACCGACCCGTTTGAGCCCAGGACGTTCCCGAACCTCACTGCAACAAATTCGGTCGTGCAGCCCGGGTAGCCCGCCATCGCCTGAACCATGAGCTCGCAGTAACGCTTGGTCGCCCCCATGACGTTCGTCGGGTTTACCGCCTTGTCGCTTGAAATCATTACAAACTTTCTGCACTTAAAATCCGCTGCCGCCTTGAGGAGCTCGTGAGTGCCGAAGATGTTGTTCTTTACCGCCTCGCCGGGGTTGTGCTCCATCAGCGGCACATGCTTATGGGCGGCGGCGTGGAAGACAATGTCGGGGCGGTAGGCCGCAAACAGCTCCCGCAGCCTTTGCCCGTCGCGGATTGAGCCTATCTCTAGCTGGACGTCAAGCCTGTTATATGTATACTGGAGCTCCTTTAAGAGCAGGTATGCGTTGTTCTCAAAAATGTCGAAAATTACAAGTTTCCTAGGGTCTAAAGCCGCTATCTGCCTGCAGAGCTCCGAGCCTATCGAGCCGCCCCCGCCGGTTACGAGTATCACCCTATCCTTTATAAAGCGCCTGAGCTCCCTGTTCCTGAAGTCGATGCAGCTTCGCTCCAGAAGGTCCTCTGGCTTTATGCTCCGCACCGCCTCGGAGAAGCTCACATTTTCATCCCGTATTGACATTATCATGTCCGGCAGAATCTTTGTTTTGCAGTTGAGGTGAGAGCATATCTCGAGTATTTCCTGCCTGCGCCTTAAATCAAGCGAGGGAATGGCCAAAATCACCTCGCCGACCGGCGAGTTTTTCAAAATCCCCCCGATTTCGCTTACCGGGCCCTTTATCTCTACGTTGTGTATTTTCCTGCCGATTTTTTCGCGGTCGTCGTCGACAAAGCACCACAGCTCAAAAGGATTTGAGGGATTCCTGCGCATTTCCTCAAAAAGGGCCACCCCGGCGCTGCCCGCGCCTATGATTGCGACGTACCTGTGCAATGCCTTAGTGCCCCCGCAGCCGCCCGTACTGTGCACCCTGATCCTATGGCGCAGTATCCTGTAGGAAAAGCGCATGACAAGACTTAAGACAAGAGAGCAGGCGGAAACGGCCATCGTCACAAGAAAAAGGTTTTGCATTCTGAAAAAAACAATGTTAATAAAAGCATACGCGATATATCCGCATAAGGTGCCTAGCGAAAGCAGGATGTACTCCCTCGCCTCGGCATAGCGCCAGAGACTCTCGTATGTATGCAGTATAAGCTGACACAAAATTACCGCCGTTATAAGGCAGCCTATGTTGCTAAAGAAAACCATACGCCCGCCGCGCGAGTCTGTCGGCATGGCGCCATACAGCAGAGCCGAGACCGTCAGCATTATAGTCACATCCGCCGCTATCACCATGAGCTTTCTTTTCTTTTTTATCTTCGCTAAAAACTGCACATATAACCCCCCGTTGCCGGCCTTCCCTGCCGTCTTATTTAACCGTTAACGCTTTAATATTCTTTGAGGCACGTAAGCGCAGGAACCAGTCGCCGGCACCGGTAAACCGCCCGTAAAGAACGGCTTAAACCCGGCGGGCGGGCTCTTGCTTTTGGTTAATATAAAACAGCTTGTCCAAGGTTATATGGCTATTTGAGGAGCGCACGCCTTCTTTTTCTTTCCGCCGCTTTTTGTGTTTTGCTTGTCGGAAAAGGTGAGTTTTCGTTAGGCTTTGAATCCCTATCCCCTGCTTAGCGGCTTTTCTCTGTCTGTAGCTGTGTTTTCTGTATTTTAATGTAGATGTTTGATGTTTAATTGCACCCCGACGCCATTGATTATATCTGAATCGCCGGTAGCATTTTGTAGAATTGTGCCTGATAAGCAATTTTTTACTGTTTTGCTTTCTGCGACACGGATTGGCTACTGGAACAGATAAAGGCGTGCCGCCACGGGCACGCCTTCTATGCTTTAGTCCTCCATCTGTTTTCCTAGGAATTTTGCAACGGTCTGGGCAAGCTTGCTCTCCACCTCGCCGAGCGGCTGCGCGCCCTCGGTCGTCAGGAAGAGCACCGAACCCATGAGATCCCCTCCGGAGATGATGGGAGCCGCGATGGAAACCATATAGGCCGGTACTCCCTCCGCAGCCGGGATTCCGCGCTCCCCGGCACGGCGCTGATAGAACTGCCGCTCCTCAAGAAGCTGCTCAAGCTCCTGGCTGATTCTCTTTTCGTGCAGCTCGCGCTTGGGCACACCGAAAACGGAAATTATGTTGTCTCTGTCCGTCACGGCGGTGATGCAGCCGGTAGTCTTGTTCAGCGTCTCGCAAATCTGGGAGGCAAAGTCGTTAATCTCACCGACGGGAGAGTATTTTTTGAATATTACCTCCCCGTCCTTTTCCGTAAAAATCTCCAGAGGGTCACCCTCGCGGATACGCATGGTTCTTCTAATTTCCTTGGGTATGACAACTCTGCCCAAATCGTCAATCCTTCTTACAATACCAGTTGCTTTCATATATAAACTCCTCCATTAGATTCTTCGGCCCATTGAGTTTCCCTATTGCACAACTATTGTTAGCAACAAAGGAAAATTTATTCCCTCTTCTTATCGCATTATCGCAAATTGTTAAAAGCAAATTCTCCCTGAAAATTTCCGCCTGAGGATAATCTTATATCCTTATTTTTTGTCCATCCGCGGATAATATGCTATAATAAGACAAATATTTTTGTAAAACGAGGAATTGAGGCGACAAACTGATGAAAGAGCTCGTACTATTCTATTTTGAAGGCTGTCCCCATTGCAGAAACGCACTTAAATGGCAGGAAGAGCTCCTTGAAAGCCGCCCCGAATACAGGGCTGTGCCGCTCAGGATGATTGACGAGCGCAGGGAGCCTGAGATAGCAAGAAAATACGACTATTGGTTTGTTCCGACCTACTTTCTAGGCGAGCTTAAGCTTTTTGAGGGCTTTACCCAGAGGCACTGCGTCGAGGAAGCCTTCAAGCGCGCCCTTGAGAGCTGATTATGATATTTCACAACATTCCTCCCCTGTTTGACGAAA
>DUPK01000062.1 GCA_012838345.1 Clostridiales bacterium
ACTGCTTCCACAACTTTCTGTTTAAATTCTGCCGTGTATCGTTTGTTCGGCACTCCTTTTGGCATAAAAACACCCCAATCGTTATTCAGTATACCATACTGTCTAACAATTGGGGTGCAGTTCAAAAAGGCCTCCGGTTCAATTTTTTTTGGTTCTATTAAAATGTTGGGATGCGACTGTTATGCAGCCCAACATTTATTATTGAACCCATAATGGCGGAAATCAGGGCAGGCACGCCGGAAAGGTGCCGTGCCCGCCCTGAGAAGGTGTATAAAACGCTATATTCAGTTTATGACCACATCGTCGCCGTCCCAACTGAACTTTGCGGTCAGCCCGGCCTCGCGGGTAATCCTTTCCACATAGTCGAAGACTTCCTGTCCCGTCTCGGTCCTGCCGTGCACATAGGGCCTGCCGTCCTTCTCGACCTTCATCGGGACGTAGCGGTAGGATACGACCTTTTTGTCCTCAATAAGGAGCTTGGCGACAATGCAGTAGATTGATTCGGGGTGGAAGGGGTAGGTCGGATACTCGGGGTCCGGGACGAAACCGAAGCGCTCGACCCTCTTTTTTATCCACTCCTCATTGTGGCTGTCCTTGGTGTCGAATATCTTGCCCTTAAAGCTCGGAGACAGGTGCGGTACCCACATGATGAAGTTGTTAAGGCCGTGGTAAATCGCCTTTCCCTTATACATCTCTATTCCGTGCAGGATATGGGAGTGTGTCGCCATGACGGCATCGGCTCCGCTGTCTATCGCCATGCGGCACAGTAGCCTCTCATAGGGGGCAACGGTCACAGGCCTGTGCACATAGCCCTTATGGAAGTAGACAAGCAGGATGTCGCACTCGGTCTTAGCTACGGCTATCTGGTCTGCAACAGTAAGATAGCTCTCTTCGTCGATAAAGTTAAACGCCATGCACTCCTCGTTGATGGGTATGGGCTTTTTTAGCTCCCAGATGTCGTTTTCAAGGCGGGTCCTTTTCTGTTCGAGCTGGCTTAAGGGGATATAGGCGCGCTTAAAGTTTACAAAGGCAGTGCCCGCCTTGTCGGTATCGGCGAAGGATTTTTTGGGGCCCTGGGCGTTGTAGGCAAGGACGCCTATCCTGACGCCGCCCTTTTCGACGAATCCGGGCTTTGAGGCTTCCTCGATGTTCATGCCGCCGCCGCAGCATGCTATGCCGTTTTTTTTGCACCAGTCGATGGTGTCCTTTACGCCCCTGTCGCCGAAGTCGTAGAAGTGATTCCCCGAAAGGGTCAGAAGGTCGAACTTTCCTATCAGTGGAGACAATACCGAGGTCGTCCTATTAATTCCGGCAAAATCTGTGACCTCGCTGACGAAGGGCTCTTCAAGCTGCGCCATACGGATGTCGGCGCTGTCAAGCAGCCCGTTTACTCCCTCGAAATAGAAGGCGGAGTTCTCGCCGACGCTCATGTCCCCGCCGAAAAGCAGGGTGAGTTGGTTCTTTTTCATTTTAACCTCCTTTTATTGATACTCCATGGCCTATTAATGATAGAAGATACCGAATACGCCCAAGAAGGCCAAAACTGCGCTGATGACGACCATAAGTATCGCGTATAGTATCATTGGTCCGACTATTTTTTCCTTCATTTTGGCGTCCGTGCAGCCTATACTGGCCAAAGTTCCACCCATTGAGAAGGGGCTGAAGCCCGCATACTGAAGGCCAACCAGCATTGCCGAGGCCAGAGCGAGCGGGTGAACTCCGGAAGCGGCCGCTATGCCGGGAATGATACCGGTGAGCAGCGGCTGAACGACGCCACCAGAGACGACGAGGCTAAGGGCGCCGGAGACGAGCAGGAACAAGGGGGTCACAAGAGCCTTCGGGATGTTGCCGCCAAGCCAGGCGCCGATTGTATCCGCAATTCCTATTTTTGCCGCCAGTCCCACAAGGGTTCCCGTGCCGCAGACCATAATAATCGCGGTCCAGGGTATTCTGGTCTTTATAACCTCCTGGATGTCGCCGAGTTTGCATATATGGCAGACAACGATACCTATGGAGGCTAGGACGCGGAAATCGAGATACCTAGTCATCCAGTTCGTTACAGGGTTCTTGTAGAAGAGATTTACAATAATGGGAACGACGAGAATGATTGCAAGTGTTACAATTATTACGAGAGTGGTTTTTTGCTGCTTGTTCAGGGGCTCCGGCTTTTCAGCCTCGGAAAGCTGTTTGCCTTTGAAGCCCTTCTTTATGATGAAAACCACGACGTAGAATATGGTAAGGAAAATTAAATTGTAGGTGAAGTTCACAAGCCCGACCTTATTTGCAGCATCGTTTCCCAAGGTATCGACGAGTATACCTGTCTTTTGCGCAAAGTCCTGAGTCCAGGGAAGGAGACTTGACCCGGTGCCTCCGCAGAAATAACCCAGAGCGGCTAAAACCGGGTCGACGCCGAGCTCAATGACTATTCCGAAGAATATAGGCGAGAGGAACAGCGGGGCGGCGGTTGTGCCGGCACCGAGAGCCATGACGACCCATGTGGTTACGAGAAAGATTAGGGGCACTGCCCAGGTTATTTTTCTGGTGGCGTACAGAATCTTCATTGCGATTACCTTGAAGGTTCCGTTGTCCATGCCGAAGCCATAGAAAAACGCTCCGAGCAGCATGTAGAAGAAAAGGCTCAGGGGGAATACTCCGACCACGTCGTTGGGGTTTACTTTAAAGAATACAGAGCCGCACAGGAATGCCATGGCGAGGGCCACGGCGCCAATATTGGTTTTGAGCTTTATGCCAATAACGATTGCAAGGATGATTGCAACGATGAAAATCAGAACATTCATGTTTTTTCTCCTTTCAAATATTATATCGGATTCCACGCTTAAACTGCTGCTTATTCCTTATGTACAGAACGAAGAACATAACTGTTTTCCTCTGTTTCCCCCCTCATCCCCCTTTGTGAATACTTGAATACATATTAAACATATGATGTACAACTTAAATAAACAACGTATAAATTGCTGCAATTCTTTAGTAAAAAATGTGCAAACCGCAATGATTAAGCGATAGATTTTATAGTAGCTTGTACATTGACACGGGGAACTGAACTGGTAAAATAGTATTAGTACCAGGTATGATAGGTAGCGATACCCTTATGTAAGGGAGGGGTGTGCATGCTTAACATGGCTTACATAATGGCGGCAATGGCCGGGAACATCACCGCGCGCCACATTAATTTCCCGACAGATGCGCTTGAACGGGTCCGTCTTCTGAATGACCCGTCTTTTATTGATGAAGATACGCTTTACATTGCCGCCCGAGGCCTGGATTTATCCGCCCTGCCCGACGGGAAACGGTGCACGCTTATGCTTGCACGCGGCACAAGGGACATATCCCAATATACAGGCATGAAAACGCTGAATATAATAGAAACCGACCTTGAACTGACGGAGCTGTTTAACAGGGTTATGGATGTAGTTGAAAGGTTCGACATATGGATTTCGAGCCTTGAAACCGCTATGTACAAAAATAGGGATATGGATGAACTAATCAACCTGGGAGCAAGTATGCTGGGCGCCCATGTTTTTCTCTTAAATGTAGGTTTTAAGGTCGTAGCCAGCAATACTGATGTCCAGATAGATAACCCGTATTCCGAAGAGCTTATCGAATGCGGGTATCAGAAATTCAAAACCGTAAGAGAAATTACCACTGACGCCAAGATTTTGCGCGCAGATACTCCGGAGTTTAGGATGATGAAGTGGGCGGAGCTGCGGCTTCCGAGAACGGATAGGCTGTACTTTGCCTATTTCATCAAGTTCAGGGGCAGTGTTATTGCGAGGCTTAACATAATCTTCCCGTTCAGCGAGCCTGACGAAGTATTCACCTGTCTTGCAACGGAATTCTGTCGCCGCGTGGAGCTGCTCTTCCTTGAAACCCAAAAGGACAGGATGATTGACCGTATTAAATACGACGCGCTCATAGCCGACCTGATAGAGTGCAGGATAAAGTCCCAAGAGGAGCTAAATGACCGTCTCGCGCTCTCCGCCGTGAGCGTCAAGAAATATTACTACTGCATTGTAATAGAATGCGAAGACTGCGAGCGCAAACCCAACCGACGACAGATTTACGGGGAGCTGGATATGCTCTTCCCCGGCTGCCTGCTGACGACATACCGGAACAACATAGTTGTGCTCGTTTTCCGCTCTTACGAGAGCGAGCCGCTTGAGTACGACCGGGAGGCTTTCAACGGGCTGCTAGAGTGTTATAAGGCCTATGCCTGCATAGCCAACCGCTCGCGGTTCCTGCTCGCGTTGCCCGATACTTACAGACAGGCCACGGCGGGAATTCGGTTTGGGAAAATCTTCTGCACGGAAAAGGGAAACAGGATTTTCAGATACGAGGATTACAGCATGTATCACATAGTCCAGATATGCGAGGAAGACCGCAGGGCCTGTTTTAACGACGATAATCTTATTCACCTGTGTCATCCGGGTATAATCTGGCTCCTGCGCTACGACCTTGTAAACAACACGAACATGCGCGAGGTTGCGGTTTGCTATTTGAAAAACAATCGAAACTGCACTTTAACCGCGGCGATGTTGAACCTGCACCGAAATACCCTCTTATATAAAATACAGAAAATAGAGGATTTGCTCGGGGAGAGCCTGGACAATCCGGAGCTGCAGCAGAGGCTTCTCTTTTCCAACACGGTGGTGGAATATATCCTGAAGGTTCAGCAGTCCAACCCTCTCAGCTTCGACAATCATTTCACGGCATTGTAAATCAGGCAATCAGCCCTGAAATAAAAAGGCTCCGGAAGGAGCCTTTTATGGCATTGGAACCATCTCTATGTTAATGGGAATTTATAAATAAGGGTTTCATCAGAAGTGAACAAGCTGCTAATTCCATTAAGCCTCTGGAAGCCTTGTAAAACAAGGCTTCCAGAGGCTTTAGTAATCCACTCGATGATTAGTTTTTACATATTTTCAGCAGCTTTTAGATTTCTGTTTATAATTTTGCGTGTGACAACGTAGACCAACAGGGCAAGCGCAATTGGTATTATGGCAAAGAGATACAAGGTCGAGTAAGCGCGACCCGTACTTTCATATGTCTTGAGAACTATTCCGCCAATCATAGGCCCGAGGAACTGCCCGAGATCGATTCCGAGAAAGTTCGTATTGCTGGCAACCCCTCGTTTTATCGGCGTTACCGACTGAATGCAGAGAACTTGAACTGAGGGCAGCGTAGCGCCGAAGCCGACAGCTGATAAAACCGCGCCCAGATAAACTGTTGCCATACTTTTACTAAGACCAATAACCGCAAACGACATTCCGCAAATAATAAAGCCCGTTACAATTACTAGTCCGACCCCAATTTTATCTATAATTCTGCTGCAGGCGAGCCGGAATATAAGCATGGCTATCGCATGTACCAGGAAGAATGAACCTATGTTTGAAAAGCCCTTCTCCGCCGAGTAGGGTATCATGTAAGCGGAAAACAGGCTGTATGATACAAAAAGCAGCATAATCAATATTGAAGGGGGTATCGCCTGAGTTGCTATAATATTTTTATACCACGGACCAACTTCTTTCAGCTCCTCTTTGCTGTGCTGCACAGGTTTCGACAGTATGCAGGGAACGAGAGCGAGCACCATAATCACCGCGGCGATTAGGAAGGACAGCTTAAAGCCTCCACCGCCGCCCATGTGTACATCGCCGTAGTTTCGCAACGCAATCCCGATTGACGGTCCGACTGCCAGCGCGAGGGAGTTGCCGGCGTTGTAGATGCCCATGCCCATGCCCAGTTTCTCCTTGGGAAGGCTGTCGCTCGTCAATGCCATCAAAAGCGAGCCCACTATGCTAAACTCTATCCCCTGGAGAATACGCGCCGCTATAAACCAGCCCATATCCTGAAAAACCGCGTATATAAAATATACTATGGCACCCAAAGCATAGGACAGTATTAAAAGCATTTTGCGATTAAACACCGTTATCACGGGGCCGGAAACCGGGCGCATCAGGAACGCAACACCGAAATAAAGGCCCGACATAAAGCCGATAAGGACCGTATCGGCACCGAGCCATCCGCCGTATTGAACTATTAATGGGTTTACAATATTTTGTGATAGGGCTAAAAATGCGTTAGCAATTAACATGAAAACGTATGTTTTATTCCAAATAGTTTGTTTATTAGCCAAATTTGTCACCCTGTTTTACTCCTACGTTTCTATGGTTTCTTTTCTTGCGAACATGTTCATTCTTTTCTGCTCGGTTAATAATCTCTTTTGCGCCAAAGAAGCGGCGGAGCATTCATAGACTTGCGGAAATGGTTTTAGCAATCTTTAATGCAGATATACAGTTTCGGCAACCGGAAAGCTTTCGGAATTGCTTTATATACTGCCCGCAACGCCCGCGGCTCTTTATTTACAAAATACGATAATTAGCTTACAAGATAATTGGCAACAAGAGGGAAAAAGCCAATGTTTGGATATGCGGAAGGAGAAACTTTATGGGGCATAAGCATTAAGCCCATACCCCATTGGTCAATATTGGATGTTACAGAATTGAGAATTTGACGATTAGGCTGGCGAAAACAATTGAAACCGTGGATACCAGCTTTATGAGTATGTTCAGAGAAGGTCCCGAGGTATCCTTGAACGGGTCGCCTATGGTGTCGCCTATAACGGCTGCCTTGTGTTCATCCGAGCCCTTGCCGTTCAGATAGCCGCTCTCTATGAACTTTTTGGCATTATCCCAGGCGCCGCCCGAGTTGCTCATAAATACTGCCATGGCAAATCCGGCAACAGTTGTGCCGCACAGAAGACCGACCACACCGTTTGCGCCAAGTATAAGGCCGGCAACTATGGGTACGATTACGGCTAATGAGGCGGGAAGCACCATTTCCTTAAGAGCGCCCCTTGTGCAAAGGTCAACACAGGCTGCATAGTCGGGGTCAGCCTTGCCCTCCATAATTCCCGCAATTTCGCGGAACTGACGGCGAACTTCGACGACTATGCTCTGCGCAGCTGACTGAACAGAGGACATGGTGAGAGCAGAGAATACAAATACGAGCATTACTCCGATAAAAAGACCTATGAGAACGGTGGGGTTTACAAGGGACAAATCAACGGCTTTGCCCGCCTCGGTCATCTTAACGGAGGCGATGTCGACATAGGACACAAGCAGAGCCAGTGCCGTAAGCGCTGCCGAACCGATTGCAAAGCCCTTACCTGTGGCTGCCGTCGTGTTGCCGAGGGAGTCGAGAGCGTCGGTACGCTCGCGCACCTTTTGGTCGAGGTCTGCCATCTGGGCTATGCCGCCTGCGTTGTCGGCGACCGGTCCGTAGGCATCGGTTGCAAGTGTGATGCCAAGTGTAGAGAGCATTCCGACGGCGGCAATGGCAATTCCGTAAAGGCCCTGACTAAAGCTGGCTGCGCCGCCGGCGGCGAAAAAGCTGATTAAAACAGCGGCACTGACAATCAGTATGGGAGCCGAAGTGGATACGAGACCGAGGGAAATGCCGCCGATGATGACGGTTGCAGGTCCCGTTTCGGAGGCATCCGCAAGTTTTTTGGTGGGCTTGTATGTTTCGGAAGTGAAGTATTCGGTGAAATATCCAATTGCGCAGCCCGCCGCAAGACCGCAGAGGATGGCCACGTAGATGCCCATTTTGCCGCTCATAATGAAGTAGGTGAGGGGAGCGGCTATAACAGCGGCGAGAATGGCCGCTATATAGGTGCCTGTACGCAGTGTTTTGAGCAGCGCCTTTTGGTCGGCATCTTCCTTAGTGCGGATGAAGAATGTGCCGATAACCGAAGATACGACTCCTACGACAGCGATGGCAAGGGGAAGGAACATGCCTGCCCAGCCGTAGCCTGCCGTTGTGCTGAGGGCCAAAGTAGCGAGGATTGCGCCGACATAGGACTCATATAGGTCCGCGCCCATGCCCGCGACGTCGCCTACGTTGTCGCCCACGTTGTCCGCGATAACAGCGGGGTTTCTGTGGTCGTCCTCGGGGATGCCGGCCTCGACCTTACCTACGAGGTCAGCACCGACGTCGGCCGCTTTAGTGAAGATGCCGCCGCCGACACGGGCAAACAGCGCCATTGCCGAAGCGCCCATGCCGAACATGACCATAGTTGTGCCTATGGTGAAGGAATCTGCCCTGAACACATATTTAAGCAGATGGAACCACAAAGAAATGTCAAAGAGCCCCAGACCGACAACCGTAAAGCCCATGACCGCGCCCGAAGAAAAGGCAACCCTAAGGCCCTTGTTGAGGCTTTCGCTTGCCGCATTAGCCGTGCGCGCATTGGCTGAAGTTGCAATCTTCATTCCAATAAAGCCTGCCAGAGCGCTGAAACATCCGCCTGTCAGGAAGGCAAATGGCACAAACTTAGAAACAAGGCCCGCAATGGCTAGCAGGGCGAGTATTATGACCATTGCGATAAAGAACTTGAGTACGCTGGTATACTGCCTTTTGAGAAAAGCATTCGCACCCTGACGGATTGCCTCAGCAATTTTCTGCATTGGCGGGGTGCCTTCTGAATAGGACATGACCTTTCTGCTCTGCGCATAGGCAAAGCACAGTGCAATCAAAGCACCAAGGATACCGATCCAGAACATGTTCTCCAATTTCAACATCTCCCATTATAGTAATCTTCTATTATTCCGTTACCCACTGATATGGGCACTATTTACTTGATGACTGAAGATAGGGTATAATTCGGATGTGTCCGCAGCACAGGCACATCAGTAGCCAACGGTATAAACAATCTATCATATAATTAGATATATTTCAAACATCAATAGTATGATTTTAAAAATTATTCAAAAAAACCGTTTTATTTTACAAACCAATTCTTGAATTTTATCAAAATATTATATATAATGTAATTTGTGAATTTTTTCGATGTATGGTAAATCTTGTATGGAGGGGGGATGACATGGAGAAGACCGTACTTGTCCTGCTTGCGATTGTCATTGTTGCAGCTGCAATCGCGCCGACGGGTGCTCTCTATCAGAGCAATGTCGAAATCGGGCCGGGCAGCGTTATATCTGAACCTGTTCAAACCCCGACAGATTATGATGCTACCGTTGACTTCATTATAACCAAGGTTGTCGATAAATGGTACTATGAATTCATAATAATTATAAAAAATATTTCAGACGAACCGCTCAGCGATTGGAAGCTGGAATTTAACTATAACGGCGATATTAACTGGATATGGAACTGCACATATAACCCGGACGGAATACATAACACCTGCACCCCAATAAATATTTGGCAGACGAACTATACAATTCCGGTAGACGGCTATACAGTGCTGCAAGGACACGGCCGTGAAATGGGCACGGAAATATGGGACGTGACCGTTAACGATGCGCCTGTTCCTTATTCCTACTACCACGACTATACGCTTTCAGATATAGTACCGCAACCCGAATTAACACCCGAGCCTTCGCAGGAGGGCATGACCGAAGAGGCAGCGGAACCCTCACATGAAGCCGCGACCGAACCGCCGGCCGAGCCCGAGCCAGTACCGGAGACGGCGCCCGAAACAAGCCCCGAACCGGAACCGGAGCCAACGTCCGAACCCGAACCTGAGCCGACACCAGAGCCGGAGCTTGAAGAAACGCCCGTGCCTGAGTCCGGGCAGGAGTCGGAATCCATACCCGGGCCTGCAACTGAGTGGGAGTCGGAACAAAAATAGTATTCTAAAATTATATCATAGAAACAGTGGAGCCTGTGTCAGCCGACACAGGCTCTGTGGTTTTATGGCCTTTATTTATATAAATCTATGTGTTTGTTTGCAAGGTTGTAAACGCCCTCGAAATCCACATGGGGGTTGTAAATTGCCTCAAGCTCTCTGTGTATGCTCTTTGCCGAGAAAAGGTTTTGCCTTGCTTTTTCAAGAAGAGCGGTAAAAAGCTTCTTTTCCTCCCTGAGGGAGCATTTAAGGTCGTGGTAGAGTTTCTTGTCGACCAGGGCGTCCAGCCGCACATGCTTGAAGTACTCGCCTTCGTAGGGTTTAGTCGAGCTTGCGCTGATGAAGGCAAGCGAGAGCTCGGGGATAAGCAGGTGTTCTGCCTTTTCAGGGTAAAGAGGAGAGGGACTTACTATCACCGTATAGCCCGCCGCCACCGCGTGTTCCTTTATTTGCTGCAGCATAAAGGGGGCAAAGCCGAATTCGTTGTCTATTACGCAGATGCGCTTGCAGAGGTTATTCACGGTGTCGAGGCGGGTAATCTCTCCGTCGTAGGTAAATGCGCCGAGAAATCTGCGCCTTATTTTTCCCTTTTTACCGGAGCCCGGTATCTCTCTTGAGCAGATTCCGTTTGTGCGCCTTTTTATGGTTTCAAACACGCTTTCGCTGCCCAAGCGGTCCGCCGCTCCGTAGCCTATCTTACCCGCCGCCGAGAGAAAGTCATAGGCTTTAGCGTAGAATGCCTTGTAGTCCTTTCTGAGCGCGGCTACAAGGTCTTTTTTGTCTGCGAGCTCATCGGTCCTGTAGAAATCGCCCATGTTCAGATATGTCGAGTTAACCCCCGGGTAGTCGGGCTCCAGCACGTGGGGGAAGGTGCCGTCTAAGTAGGCGACGCCGAGCTCCGGCACGAAAATGCCGTCAAGAGAATTGGGGTCCGCCGTACAATGTATATACTCAATGTCGTAACCGTATTTCTCAAGTCCATTGGCAAGCGTTTTCATAAAGCTTGATTTGCCGCAGCCGGGGCCGCCCTTCAATATGTAGAGGAACTTGATGTCTTCGCTCTTTGTTATTTCGTCATACAGTGAGTAAAAGCCGTTTGTCGAATTGGCCGCCAGAAAGTAATGAATGTTTGCAGACATATGTTAAAAACCCTTTCGATAAAAAATCTTTCCCACACTCATATGTATGCAAATATAAGGTACGGTGACATTGAAAAAAGTACAAAAAAGCCTAAAGAAGCGATTGCGCCCTGCCAAAGCGGAGAAAAGCCGTGATTCGGGGAGAGAAGGGCGCGGGAGTTTTATTTCTTAGGACTTGATTTGTGCCGGCGCGCGCCATCCGGAGAGAAGTCCCAGGGGGTATTTTTCGAGCGAAAACCTCATATGCCCGAAAAACAGCGGGGAAGAGCACTAAACCCGCCGGGGCTCTCCGGCGGGTTTAGCGTTTATACTCTTGTGATTATGAATCCATTCCGAGCTGAATAGCCCTGCGGTTAAACTCAAGCATTTGGGGCTTTGAAGCGGGAACGCTCTTAACAAGCCCTGTATTCAGCGCGTCAAAGCTGCAGAACTTAAGCTCTTTGAAGAGCTTTCCGAGCAGGATGATGTTGCCGAGCCCCTTAAGGCCGCTCTCTTCGGCAAGCTTTGTTGCAGGTACGTAGAACACGTTTATGTCGCTGCGCTCCACCTTTTTTGAAACCATCGAGCTGTCCACGACAACGGTGCCGCCGGGCTTAACGGTGTCTATGAATTTGTCAAAGGAGGGCAGGTTCATGACGATGAGTGCGTTGGGGTTTAAAACCAGCGGGGAGCCGATGGCTCTGTCGCTTATGCAGACGCTGCAGTTTGCCGTGCCGCCGCGCATCTCGGGCCCGTAGGAGGGCAGCCACGACACCTCGCGGCCCTCGGCAAGCCCTGCATACGCCGTAACCTTACCCGCAAAGAGAAGTCCCTGGCCGCCGAAGCCAGCGAGGATGAGATTCAAATCAGGCCTCATTTTTTCTCCCCTCCCTCGGTTATGTCTTTATATACCCCGAGCGGATAGTAGGGGAGCATGTTTTCGCGCAGCCACTCGAGCGCCTCGTTTGGCGAAAGGCCCCAGTTTGTCGGGCACGAGGAGATGACTTCAACGATGGAGTAGCCAAGGCCCTTCATCTGAATCTCGAAAGCCTTTTTTATAGCTCTTTTGGCGATGTTTACGTTCTTCACGCAGTCTACGGTGACGCGCTGGGCGAAAGCCACGCCGTCAAGTGTAGAGAGCATCTCGCAGACGCGGATCGGGTAGCCCACCGCTTTGACGTCCCTGCCGTAGGGGCTGGTCTGCGTGACCTGTCCGGGCAGGGAGGTGGGGGCCATCTGGCCTCCGGTCATGCCGTAAATCGCGTTGTTAACGAAGATAACGGTGATGTTCTCACCGCGGGTCGCAGCGTGTACGGTTTCGCACATGCCGATTGCCGCGAGGTCGCCGTCGCCCTGGTATGTAAAGATAATGTTATCGGGGCAGGCCCTTTTTAGGCCTGTTGCGACCGCGGGCGCGCGGCCGTGCGCCGCCTCGACCATATCGCAGGCAAAATAGTCGTATGCCATAACCGAACAGCCGACGGGAGCAACTCCCACAGTGCGGCCCTCTATATTGAGCTCGTCTATCGCCTCGGCGACAAGCCTGTGAATTATCCCGTGCGTGCAGCCGGGGCAGTAGTGCATCGGCATGTCCGTAAGGGCGTTAGGTTTTTTAAATACAACAGCCATTATTTTGCACCTCCGAGGATTGCTTTTACTTCGGTAAGGACCTCGTCGGGCGTCGGGATTATGCCGCCGGTGCGCCCCTTGAAATACACGGGCTTTCTGCCGTTTACGACGAGTCTTACGTCTTCCACCATCTGACCCATGCTCATCTCCACGGTGAGGAAGGCCTTGGCGGTGCTCGCGGCCTTGTCAATATACTTTTCGGGGAATGGCCAGAGCGTGATGGGCCGAATCATGCCCACTTTGAGCCCCTCCTGGCGCGCGGTGTTCACGACGCTGCGGCAGATACGGGAGGAAGCGCCGTAGGCAACGAGCACAAGCTCCGCGTCCTCGGTCATGTACTCCTCGGCGCGCTGCTCCTCTTTCTTGATAACGGCGTAGCGCTCAAAGCGCTTGTCAACCGTATACTCAAGCTTGTTCGGGTCGAGGAAGAGGGAGTTTGTGATGTTGTGTACCCGCTTATTCTTGTGACCGTCTGTTGCCCAGGGCTTTTCTATGGGAGGATTTTCGATTTTATCAGGCAGGACAACGGGCTCCATCATCTGGCCGAGCATGCCGTCGGAGAATATCATCGCGGGCATGCGGTACTTGTCGGCAAGGTCAAAAGCAAGGGAAACAAGGTCGACGGCCTCCTGAACCGTGGAGGGGGCAAAAACCAGTATGTGGAAGTCGCCGTGGCCGGTCGCCTTGGTGGCCTGCCAGTAATCGGCCTGTGAGGGCTGTATTCCGCCAAGCCCCGGGCCGCCGCGCTGGACGTTGACTATGAGAGCGGGAAGGTCGCAGCCGGCAAGGTAGGAAATGCCCTCTGATTTAAGGCTAATTCCGGGGGAGGAGGAGCTTGTCATCGCACGCACGCCCGCGGAGGCGGCGCCGAGGACCATATTTATGGCGGCAATCTCAGACTCGGCCTGGAGGAAGGTGCCGCCAATTTTGGGCAGTTTTTTGGCCATATAAGCCGCGACTTCAGTCTGCGGTGTTATCGGATAACCGAAAAAATGGCGGCAGCCGGTGCGGATAGCGGCTTCCGCTAGGGCTTCGTTGCCCTTCATCAGAACTTTTTCAGCCATTATGTATATCCAATCCTTTCCTGGTTTATCTTTCCACGGTAATGGCAACGTCGGGGCACATGATGGCGCAGGAGGAGCAGCCGGTGCATTTCGATTCGTCCAGAAGCTCGGCGGGGTGGTAGCCCTTTGCGTTTATCCTCTCCTGCGAAAGGGCGATGATTCCCTTCGGGCAGGCCTTGACGCAGAGCTCGCAGCCTTTGCAAAGGTTCTCGTTTACTGTGATTTTCGCCATAGTAACAATCCTTTCTGTTTCGATGGTTTGCGGGGTCAGGTGCCCCAGGGGGTCTTTACATATATCTCAATCGGATAAAGCCGCTCAATATTAAGCTGCGTTGCGATTTCCTTCGGCGCGGTTGTGAACATAAGCGGCAGGCCGAGAGTTGCCGCCGTTTCGCGGGCGAAGCCCAGGGATTCAAGTATGGTCTCCTGCGTCGTAAACTCCTTAAGGTGGGAGTTGTTAACTACGCCCGTCGCCCTGAGCCTTGATGCCCTCTCAATCTCCCTAAGTATCATTGATGCGCTCTCCGGCTCTGAGGCAAGAGGGCGGTACCTGTTTATCACATACAGCATATCGTAGTCTATCTTGCCTATCCTGCCCGAGAAGCTGCCGAGTGCGGTCGAACCCGAATCGTCCCCGCCGGCGTCAATTATTACGGTGCCGTCGCTCTCAAATATGCGGAAAATCTCCGCGCTCAGCGAGGGCGTGTCCAGCGTAGTGTTGGCAAACGAGGGGGCGATAACGGAGATACCGTATTCATTTAACAGAGGGATGTACTCCGATGAGCGAAAATACGGGTTTACAATATCCATGTCCACAAGCGTGACGCTCTCCCCGCGCTTTGCCGCGTCAATCGCGAGATTTAATGAGAGATTGGTCTTGCCGCAGCCGTAGTGGCCGCAGATTATCGTAAAGCTTTTAATCTCAGTCAAGCCCAACTCTCCTTCTTATTTTAATATGCTAAATCGAAATAATAAAATAATAGTATCACAATCGGGCTCCATTATCAACAGAGCCGTTACTTGTGTTTAGGAAAAATATTTTGAAAATGCCGCTTGAGGGGAAAGTCCCGGACAATGCAAAACCCGCACCGGAAAACCGGTGCGGGCAACATACTTACTCAGGCTCAGTTTTCGCCTTTTTCTTCGGGGCTGTTTACATCCACGCGGAGCTTTTCAACCCGCATGGATTCGGCCTCAAGGACGGTTATCGTGAGGTTTTCGTAGTCGAACTTGTCGCCCGGGACGGGGAAGCGGTCAAGCATTTCTACTGCCCAGCCGCCGACGGTGGTATAGTCGCTCTCAAAGCCCCTGGGGTTGAAGTCCAGAATATCGAACATATCGTGTATGTTCATACCGCCGGAGACTTCGTAGCTGTTCTCATCGACCTTTACGATTTCCTCCTTGACCTCGTCGCTCTCGTCGAATATGTCGCCGACTATCTCCTCCATGATGTCCTCAAGGGTGAGTATGCCCATGGTTCCTCCAAACTCGTCGATGACAACGGCCATCTGCAGTTGGGTGTCTCGGAACTCTTTGAGAATTGAGGAGATGTTGCGCGTCATATGGACAAAGACGGGGGGCGAGAGCATATCCTTTATATTTACTTCCTCGCCGGCTATTACCGCCTTTATTAGCTTTTTGGTGGAGAGAATGCCGATTATGTTGTCGATATTTCCCTTATAGACGGGGACGCGCGAATAGCTCAAAAGCTCGCTGTTTCCGAGTATCTCGGAGATGTCGGCGTCTATGTCGATGGCCGCAACATCAACGCGGGGAACGAGTATTTCCCTTGCGGTTACGTCGGAAAACTCTATGGCGGAGCGTATCAGGTCGCCCTCGCGCTCGGTGAAGATACCCTCGTCTTCTATGGACTCGAGTATCTCAACCAGCTCTTCGTCCGTGACGGAGGGCTCGGTCGTTTTTGGGGTCCAAAGAGGCGAGAGCCAGTTTACAAAGGCCGTGACCGCCGCCGTAACGGGCGAGAACAGGACCATAAATACACGCACGGGCCTTACGGTAAGTTTAACAAGTGTGTCCGGCCGGCCATGGGCGATGATTTTCGGGAGAATTTCCGCGAAAACCAGAATGAGCAGGGTTGCGCCCACGCTCGCTATGAGCTCCGCGTAATTCGGGAAAAGCGCGGCAGCAACCACTGTGGCCACCGCGGAAAACGCGGTGTTTGCAAGGTTGTTTCCTATAAGTATCGTAGCCAGGAAGCTGGGGAAGTCCTCGTTTATCCTGTCGGCCAGAATTGCCCGCTTATCCCCCTCGAGCGCCGAGCGCTTAATTCGCAGCTTGTTTGAGGCTGCAAAGGAGGTCTCGGAAGCGGAGAAGAACGAGGAGCAGAAAATCAGCGCCGCCATCAGCAATAGATGGGGCCAGTAAGAGCCTAGCACGCAGGTCCCTCCTTTGCGGGAGAGGCCTCGATAGGCTCGTCGTCCTCATCGTATATTTCACCAAAAAGCTCCTCAAGCACATCCTCCATAGTCACGATGCCCAGAGCCCTGCCCAGTTTGTCCGTAACTATTGCGATGTGGGTCCTCCGGCGCCCTAAGCCCTCAAACAGGGCGTCGAGCTTCATGTCGGGGTGGATATAATATGGGGGAGTGATTGCCGATTTGAGCTTTTTGGGTTTTCCATGGAGTATGCTCAGCAGATAATCCTTCGAGTGAAGGATGCCCACTATTTTTTCCGGCGTGCCGAGATAGACCGGTAGGCGGGAGTATTTATCAGAAATGAGTTTTTCCCGGACTGTTTCCGGGTTTTCATTTATATCTATGGCGACCGTCTCAGAAAGCGGTACCATAATGCTCTCCGCGGTCGTATCGGAAAAAACGACCGCCGACTTAATTAGCTCGCTTTCCTCGCGCTCTAAAAGGCCCTCTTCCTCGATGTTTTCAATTATAGCCTGAAACTCTTCCTCGGTGAGCGACGGACCCTCGTCACCCTTGATAAGCAGCTTTTTGACCAGATTTCCGAGGGCGGAAAAAAACAGGGTAAAAGGAGTAAGTATGAAAAGAAGAGCGCGGATGGGCAGGGAGGCATAAATCGCAAAGGTATCGCTGTTTGCCTTCCCGATATTTTTGGGAATCGTTTCAAAAAAGAGGAAAATAATAACGGTTAGCACAACTGAAACAATCAGGGGGCCGACCGGACCCCAGATGCTCATAGCAAGGCTCGTTGCAATTACCGAGGCTGCTATATTGGCAACATTGTTGCCTATCAGTATTGTGGTAAGGGTTTTGTCATAGTTTTCGACAATGTAGAGTACCCTGGCGGCGGCCTTGTTACCCTCCTCTGCTTTGAGCTTCATCCTGATTTTGTTGGTGTAGGAAAAGGCTGTCTCGGCTGCAGAAAAGAAGCCGGAGAAAAGCAGAAACACCAGAATCAAAATACATCGGGGAACACTGTCGTCGGGCAGCATTTCTTAATTATCAACTCCAATAAATATATTCTATCAGTATATCATATCACTTATGCTGTTAAAAAGCAATATATTCTCATGTATCTGGCGGCCTTTATAATACAAAATCTTCCTCCGAAAGAGATTTTAATTCCAATTTTTTAGGTTCGGGCGGACGCCTCCTGAAGGGGTCGTAGCTGAATTTGGAGCAGGATTCGTCGCTTCTTACGATTCCTTTCTTTACGCAGACCAAATCACCTCCGCCTATATCCGAGCCGTGCGAGCAATAGGAGCAGCAGGGCTCAATATCCTTGCGGAACAGTTTGTCGGACATACGGCACCACCTTTTGAGTTAGTAGTAGTGAGTAGTAAGATATTATACCATAGATTAATATAGTTCGTCGTCGCCTGATTCTATGAGAAATTGGCGGCTCGGCGATTATGGGCAATCCGCCCCCCGGACGGGGAGGGGAGCAAAGTAAGCTCCTGCGAGCTTCCCGTCCTTACGGACATTATACACCCTTTTTGTGCAGGGTTCTATATTTTTCTCGGCAAATTATGAGGGATAGGATAAAAAAAGCCAAAAGGATAATAAAGGCAAGCACGGAGGAGATGCGAAGCGCGGTCCTGAAATCAAGCGAGGCTATGCTCTTCACCTGTCCTGCCAGGTAGGAGGCGACCGGGGCGCGGAGGGAAAAGAGCCTGGTGAACACGCCAATAAAGGCAGCGGAAATTATACCGTGCAGCAGTTTTCCGAGAATATAGCTTTTCACCGACAGGCCGGAGCCGCTGACGAAGGACAGCACCTGGCAGTGTATGGACAGCCCCGCCCAGCCGAGCATGAATGCTGCCATGGCCATGGCCTTACCAAGCTGCGTGGCGGCGGCCTGAAGGCTCCAGACCCCGGAAGTCAGCTCTATGATACCCGTCAAAAGGCGCTCGCACCACTGTTTGGTTATGCCGACAGGCGCAAGGAGCATTTGAAGGGTTTCGGCCAGCCAGGGAAGAATTCCGGCGCTAAAAAGCAGCTTGATTATGACGGTGAAGAGCACGACAAAGGCGGTGATGTTCAGCATGGATGAAAAGGAGCCGGTAACTGACTGAGTAAAGGCCGTGGAATAGCTCACAGCGGTGACCCTTATCCTCTTTGCGGAAGATTTTTTTGCACCTTTGTCGCCCCAGCCCCTGAAGATTATACCGACCACAACCGACGCGAGCATGTGCACGCAGTATAGAAGCAGCCCCACAAGGCTGCTTGAAAAAATCCCAGCCCCGACGACCCCGAATATAAAGGCGGGGCCGGAGTTGTTGCAGAAACTGAGGAGCCGCTCGGCCTCGCTTTTTCCGATGCTGCCGTTTTTATAAAGTGCAATAGCCGTTTTTGCGCCTACGGGGTAGCCTCCGATAAAGCCCAGCACGAAAGCGGCGGCACAGACTCCGCTGACGTTGAAAAGAGGGCGCATTATTGGCTCGAACAGCCGCCCGAGCTTTTCGGCAAGGCCCAGCTCGACTACGAGGGAGGACATCACGAAGAAGGGAAACAGAGAGGGTATTATGACGTTGAAGCAAAGCGAAAGACCGTCCTTTGCGGCGGCGGCCGTGGCTTCCGAATAGTACACAAGCGCAAACATGGAAAGCATAAGGGCCGTATAAACAGCGCCCCGGGAGAGTTTTCTGTTTGAAATCACCCTGTACATATTTAAGCCACCTCCGTTTCTTTTCATTTTTATGCGCGGCAGCGATTTTTTTGCTAGTCCGAGCATAAAATCCATAAAGGAGGCGATGCAGTTGAAACCAAGGCGCAGAGAAAGCATAGTCGAGCGGGCGTCCGAATTCTTTAATTTGCCGGGCAGTGTGGTGTCAAACATGCCGAAAATTGAAATCTCCGGCGGGCGCCTTATCCTCATAGAGAACCACAGGGGGATATTAGAGTACAGCAAAGAGGACATTGCGGTTAATACTTTGAAAAGCATTATCCGTATACGCGGCGAGGGGCTTGAAATAAAGGCCATGACGGCAAACGAGCTGCTTATTAGCGGGAGCTTTTTCGGAATAGATTTTGAAACTTAAGGGCGGGAGATAAAATGAACAGGGCAATAAACCTTCTGCGCGGGAGCGCGAGGTTGGAGATAAGCGGAGATTTCCCCGAGCAGTTTATAAACACGCTCGCTTTAAAGGGGATAGAGTTCTGGGGCTTTAAAAAGTTAAAGGGCGGCAGGGCTGAGGTCAGCGTCCCCCTCAGGGCGCTTTCGGCTGTCGAGCGGCTGAGACCGGGGCTGGAGTGCGAAGTCAGGGTCCTGAAAAGGAAGGGGCTGCCGCACTTCCTTTACGGCCTGCGCCGGCGCTGGGCGCTTTTTTTAGGGCTTGTCCTGTGTCTGCTGGGAGTGACGACTTTGTCCCTTTTCGTCTGGGAGATTGAAGTAACGGGCAACGTGACGGTTCCTGACGGCGAGATTCTCTCGGTGCTCGACAAGCTCGGGGTACATATAGGAACCTTTGCGCTATCAATAGACCAGCAGGATATAAGGAGCAGGGCGCTTGCCGAAATAGGAGAGCTTAGCTGGCTCACGGTAAATATAAAAGGTACAAAGGCCGAGGTGATAGTGCGCGAGCGCATACCGAAGCCGGAGATTGTGGAGGAGGACACGCCGACGGCGGTCATCGCCTCAAAGGGCGGGGTCATTACGAAGATGAATGTGTACAGGGGGCTTCCGCTCGTTAATGTGGGGGATACGGTCACCCCGGGCGATATTCTGGTGGGGGCAGAGGTTGCAAGCCTTCATTCCGGGAGCCGCCTTGTGCACGCGATGGCGGATGTTTACGCGAGAACCTGGTATGAGTTCGCCTTTGAGATGCCGCTTGAGTATACGGCAAAAAACTATACAGGAGAGAAAAAGCAAAAAAGGGCAATTATTTTATTCGGCAGAAGAATTAATTTGTCTTTAAGTACTGGATTTTCGCACGGATTTTGTGATAAAATAATAAAAAATTCGCAGGTAATTCTGCCGGGAGACTTTCACCTTCCTGTAAGGCTAATCGCCGAAGTCTTCGAGGAATACGAGCCGGAGAAGAAAATCATGGAAATCTCCGAAGCCGAACGGATACTCAAGGAGCGGCTCGCCCGGCGCCTTGACGAGCTGGTAGGCGACGGCGAGAAGGTTTCCGTTGACTTCAGGACCGATGTGTCGGAAAACCTCATAAAGGTTACTTTAACTGCCGAGTGCATCGAGCAGATAGGGAAAATACAAGAACTGCCCTGAGAAAGGAAAATAGGTATTGATGCTAGACAAAACCATAAATGTGGACAGGATGGAGCATGTAATCAGCGTGTTCGGCTCCTTTGACGAAAACTTGAGAATTATCGAATCGGAGCTCGGGGTCCATGTCACGGACAGGGACTCCGAGCTGAAAATATCCGGGGAGCCGGAGCAGGTCATATACGCCGAACGCGCCATCGAAGCTCTGCTCTCCCTGGCCGCAAAGGGCGAAAACATAGACTCGCAAATCGTGCACTACATCATCAAAATGGTCCTTGACGGGAAGTCCGACAAAATATCGGAGCTTGCGCGCGACGTTGTCTGCGTTACGGCAAAGGGAAAGCCGATAAAGGCCAAGACCCTGGGTCAGAAAAAGTATGTGGAAGCGATAGCTAAAAACACCATAACCATAGGCGTAGGGCCGGCGGGAACCGGCAAGACCTATCTCGCCGTGGCCGCGGCGGTGGCCGCCTTCAGGGAAAAGCGGGTTAACCGCATAGTGCTTACGCGCCCGGCGGTCGAGGCAGGTGAAAAGCTCGGCTTTTTGCCGGGAGACCTGCAGCACAAGGTTGACCCCTATTTGCGCCCTTTGTACGATGCTCTTTTCGATATGCTCGGTCCGGAGACATACTCAAAATATATCGAGCGCGGAAATATCGAGGTTGCGCCTCTGGCATACATGCGGGGCAGGACGCTTGACGATTCGTTTATAATTCTCGACGAGGCGCAGAACACCTCGAGGGAGCAGATGAAGATGTTTCTGACCCGGCTCGGCTTCGGCTCCAAAATAGTTATAACCGGAGACATAACCCAGATTGATTTGCCCGCGGACAAGGTGAGCGGTCTTAAAGAGGTAATAAAAATTTTGGCGGGTATTGATGATATTGCCATATGCACCCTATCGCCTGAAGACGTGGTGCGCCACAGGCTGGTGCAGAAGATTATTGAGGCTTACGACAGAGTCAAGCCCGAAAAGGCAGAGACCCCTGCAAAACACAGGAGAGTTAGTAGATGAGGAAACAGATAAAGCACAGGATTTATGTGACGAGGAAACAGAGAAGTAAGGAGTTTGAGAGCGTAACGCTTTTGGTGCGCCGCTGCGTGAAGGCGACACTGGATGCAGAGGGAGTCGATTATCCCTGCGAGGTACATGTGCTGATAACAAACGACAGGGAAATACAGTCGATAAATAATGAGACAAGGGGTATAGACAGGCCCACGGACGTACTGTCCTTCCCGTCGTTTGAGTTTAAACCTGGCCGCTTCAAAGCAGACGAGAGCTTTGCCGACCCCGAGACCGGGAGGATTTTCCTGGGGGACATAGCCGTTTCTCTCGAAAGAGTGATTGAACAGGCTAAAAAGTTCGGACACAGCAAGCAGCGCGAGCTTGCCTATCTTGTCATACACTCGACGCTGCACCTTTTAGGTTACGACCACAAGGACGAGGGCGCGGAAAAGGTAAGGATGCGCCACCGTGAAAAGGAAATAATCGGCAGAATAGGAATAGACGAAAATGAGTGAAGCCATCAAGAAATCCGGGATTATATCCATAGTCGGAAGGCCGAATGTAGGCAAATCGACGCTTATAAACGCCATGGTAGGCGAGAAAATCGCCATAGTAACGCCGAAACCGCAGACGACAAGAAACCGGATATACGGGGTCGTAAACCGCGGAGATACCCAGCTTGTTTTCATGGACACGCCGGGCTTCCACTCCCCGCGCTCAAAGCTCGGCGACTACATGGTGAAGGTTGTCAGCGAGAGCATTGCAGGGGTCGATGCGGTAATGCTGCTTGTGGAGCCGGTAGACAGTATCGGAAATCTGGAGCAGGAGCTTATTCAGCGGATTAAGAGCACAAAGGTTCCGGCGGTCCTTGTCATAAACAAGGTGGACACCGTGCCAAAGGCAAATATCCTTGCAGTAATAAAGATTTACAGCGATGCACACGAGTTTGATGAGATAGTCCCGATTTCGGCAAAGAATTACGACGGGGTGGACCATCTGCTTTCGGTTCTCGCAAAATATGCGAGCGAAGGCCCGCCGCTTTTCCCCGAGGACATGATTACGGACCAGCCCGAAAGGCAGGTCTGTGCGGAGATAATCAGGGAAAAGCTCCTGCTTTGCCTTGACAAAGAGGTGCCGCACGGCACGGCCGTCGAGGTTACAAAATTCTCCGAACGCGAGAGCGGAATAATCGACCTTGACGTGATTATCTATTGCGAAAAAATGGCGCATAAGGGCATTATCATTGGGAAAAACGGTGCGATGCTCAAGAAAATCGGAGAGCTCGCGCGCCGCGACATAGAGGCCTTTATGGGCACGAAGGTGTTTATGCAGACCTGGGTGAAGGTAAAGGAAAACTGGCGCGACAACGACTACCTTATAAGAAATTTCGGCTACAGGGATTAACTTTTCCCTGTAAAGGTTCAAAAAATTGCAAGTATAGTGAGGGGCAAAACAAGACAAGCTAGAAGCAGCGGAGGTAGAGGATTATGAACAAAGCTGCTTTATGGAATTTGTTTGCCAAGACCGGCGACCCTCGCTTCTATCTGCTGTACAGACTGCTTTCCGAGCGTTAACGGCGGCGACATTCCGCCGCGCTTCCCAAAATTACATGCCCGGAGGGCAAAGCGCTCTCCGGGCATGTCCCGGAACGGGGAGATACATATGTACAAAGTTACGAAAGGCCTTGTGCTGCGCGAAACAAATTATAAAGAGACAAGCAAGATGCTCACCGTCCTGACCGAGACCGACGGAAAAATATCAGTATCGGCAAGGGGGACAAGGCGCAAGGGCAGCAGGATAGGCGCGGCTTCGCAGCTTCTCGCCTATTCGGAGATGACACTTTTTTATCACAAGGGCCGCTGGACCCTAAACGAAGCGAACACTATAGAGCTCTTTCCGGCCATAAGGGAGGACGTGGAGCTGCTAGCTTTAGGCTCGTATTTTGCAGAGCTCCTCGAGGCCGTTACGGACGAGGACCAGCCGAACCCCGAGATTTTGAGCCTCGGCCTCAACAGCCTTTACGCTCTTGGCAGGAAAACATACCCTAAAGAGCTTGTAAAGGCCGCGTTTGAGATGCGCCTTATCTCGCTGGCCGGCTATGAGCCCGAGCTGAATTCCTGCGTAAAATGCGGCTCGGCGGATTTGGAAAAACCTGTGTACAGCCCGCAAAACGGGGGAATCGTCTGCTTAAAATGCGGCGTCGGGGAGAGTTTAATGCCGCTTTGCGCAGGTTCGCTCAGCGCTCTCAGGTATATCGTGAGCGCCGACCCGAAAAAACTATTTTCCTTTAAGCTGGGGAGCGCCGCGTCAAAGCGCCTTGGCGGCATTGCGGAAGCTTACGTGCTTGCCCAGCTTGAGCGCGGCTTTAAAACACTCGATTTTTATAAGAACCTGACCGGATTAGGAGAACATAATGGAGTTTCATGAGAAATCGTTAAACACACTGGAGCTGCCCGCGGTGCTGGAGATGCTGGCCACCGAGGCAGTCAGCGAGAGCGCGAAGGAGCGCGCCAGGGCGCTTAATCCCTCGTCGAACATATATGAGATTTTGGACCGCATAAAGGAGACCACGGACGCCAAGGCTCTGATCGCGGTTAACGGCAATCCCTCATTTTACGGGATAAAGGATGTCGGCGGGCCTCTTTCAAGGGCCGAGAGGGGCGGAATGTTGACTGCGCACGAGCTCCTTGACATAGCCGCCGTTCTGCGTGCGGCGCGGACGGTGAAATCATATTCCGCCGCGGAGGGGACGAGCCTTGAGGGGCTCTTTGCCTCGCTCCGGGCGAACAAATACCTTGAGGAGACCATCACAAACTCGATAACCTCCGAGGACGAGATAGCTGACTCCGCCAGCAGCGAGCTTGCTTCCATCCGCAGGAAAATCCGTGCGGCGAACGCAAGAGTGCGAGAGGCGCTTCAGAAGATAATATCGTCCCCGAGCTACTCAAAAGCGCTGCAGGACCCGATTATCACTATGCGCTCGGGCCGCCATGTCGTTCCCGTAAAGGCCGAGTATAAAAACGCGGTTCCCGGGCTGGTGCACGACGTATCTGCCAGCGGCGCGACCCTTTTTATAGAGCCGATGCAGGCGGTGCAGGCAAACAACGAGATAAGAGAGCTGCAGGCCAAGGAGGAAAAGGAGATAGAGCGGATTCTTTTGGCGCTATCGGCCGAGGCCGCGGCGCATAAGGAGGATATAAACTCCGATTTTGCAATCCTTGTCGAGCTCGACCTGATATTCGCCAGGGCGAAGCTTTCGTATAATCTCAACTGCTCCGAGCCCGAGGTCACGGAGAAGAGCGGAGTTGTCCTCCGGCAGGCAAGGCACCCGCTTCTCTCGAAGGAAACCGCCGTGCCCATTGACATAGCCCTCGGCGGCAGCTACGACACGCTTGTGATTACCGGCCCGAACACCGGCGGAAAGACCGTGAGCCTTAAAACGCTCGGGCTTTTATGCCTTATGGCCCAGTGCGGCCTGCACATACCTGTCCGCGACGGCAGCAAGGTCTGCGTCTTTAAGAAAATCATGGCGGACATAGGCGACGAGCAGAGCATCGAGCAGTCGCTCTCCACCTTCTCGTCGCATATGACAAACATTGTCCAAATCCTGAAAGAGGCTGGACAGGACACGCTGCTTTTGTTCGACGAGCTCGGCGCGGGAACGGACCCCGTCGAGGGCGCGGCCCTCGCCATAGCGATTATCGAATACGCACGCGCACGCGGGGCTTTAATTGCCGCAACTACGCACTACGCGGAGCTGAAAATCTACGCGACCTCGACACCGGGGGTTATGAACGCCTCCTGCGAGTTCGACGTCGAGACCCTGCGCCCGACATACAGGCTGATTACCGGCATCCCGGGCAAGTCCAACGCCTTTGCAATATCAGAGCGGCTGGGGATTCCGCATGCAATAATTGAGGACGCAAGGGGCAGGCTCGACAGAGGCAGCGCCGATTTTGAAAAGGTGCTCTCCCAGCTTGAGGAGCGCCGCCAGCAGATGGAAAAGGAGCAAATCGAGACAAGCAGGCTCCTGCTCAAAGCCCGGGAGGACGAGCGGAAGGCGGTCGAGTACAAAAAATACATCGAGCGGGAAAAGGAAAGGGCAGCGAGAATAGCTAGGCGCGAGGCCGACGACATACTTGAGCAGGCACGAAGAGCGGCGGAGGAGGTTTTCGAGGAGCTAAAACGCATCCGCAAGGAGAGCGCAAAGGAAAACTGGCAGGAGATAAACAGCGCCGGCCCCGGGATAATGCGCAAAATCAACACCGCACAGGACAGAATAAGGCAGACGGCAAAAGAAGAGGCCCGTCCCCCCTCCTCAAGGCCGATAAGAGCGGGCGACACGGTCGAGATACTGGGCATAGGCACGAAGGCCGAGGTCCTGAGCGTATCGCCGGACAGAATTCTTACGCTTCAGGCGGGCATATTAAAGATTACCGCCAGAGAGGATGAGGTAAGGCTCCTTGAAGGGGAGACTACCAAATCGGCAAGGAAAATCATAGCCAAATCGGAGGCAAAGCTGCGTACCGAGGCCGCCAGGTCCGAAATTGACGTAAGGGGCATGACAAGCGAGGAGGCCGTCAGCGCCGTCGAGATGTTTATTGATTCCGCAGTTCTGGGCAGACTAGAGAACGTGAGGATAATTCACGGCAAGGGCACGGGGGTGTTGCGCTCTGCAATTCATGCAAGCCTTAAGAAAAACAGGCAGGTTAAATCCTTCCGCCTCGGGGTGTTTGGAGAGGGAGAGAGCGGCGTTACGATAGCGGAGATTAAATAGCTATCTAAATAAAAAACATGTTGACGTTACAGTTTCGGTTTGGTAAAATATTAATGGCAGTTCGGAAGGAAAAAACGGAACGAATCGGGACAAAACGGGACGAAAAGGAGTGGCTTCGATGTATATAAAGGAAACTGTTGTAACCAATCAGGTAGGGCTGCACGCAAGACCGGCGACTTTCTTCATACAGAAGGCTAATGAGTTCAAGAGCAGTATCTGGATAGAGAAGGAAGAGCGCAGGGTGAACGCCAAAAGTCTGCTTGGCGTCCTGTCCCTCGGCATAGTAAAGGGAAGCAGCATTAGAATTATTGCCGACGGTTCCGACGAAAAGGAAGCTGTAAACACGCTGGTGGAGCTAATCTCCTCAAACTTCGCCGAAAAAACCGAACCGAACCAGTAAATAAACATTAACCCGAGTCAGGCGAAAGCCCGGCTCGGGTTTTTGTTACCTTTATGCAAAAGCTCGCTCAGAGCAAAAGTAGCGGCTTGCGGCGGGTGCTGTACCGAATTCTTAGGCTCAAGAAAAATGTCGGAGTTCTTCTCTTATGAACCCTAACATTTTTCTAGAGCCTTTTTGTTTCAGCTTATTGACAGCCCTAGGTTGTGGCGGTCAGTCCCAGGGCAAGAATGCCGAGATTGTCCCTGTATATCTCGTCAAACTGCGATATAGGCAGGGGATTGACGCCCACGCCCGCCTCTATGGTAAATCCGGGGCGGTTGTACTCGAGTATAAACCAGTCCTTGTAGCCGGCGTAGCTTGATTCAACCGGAGTCTCCGACACCTCGTAGCCGCTGACCTCGGCAAACTGCCGCGCGATTTGCCGCCCGAAGGGTGGCTCAATGTCGAGGAACTTCCAGTAAATCACCCTGCCCTGCGTATGATAGGCAAGGACCAGGGAAAAGTCCTTGGACCTTGTAAACTGATGTACGGCGGCGCTCTCCGGGGCTGTGAGGGGGGCCGAGCCCACATAGCTCTCCGGGGCGGGGGAGGTAAAGCCCTGGGCGAACTTAATCTCCCTGGCTTGCTCCCAGCCGGCGGGGTACTGGAGGTTTAAGTCAGTACCCAGAATGTTGGCCTGCCAGCCGTTCGGGAAGGGGATCTGGGGGTAGTCCGCCGCAATGCGCTGGGCCCTTGTGTAATACGGGGAGCTTCTGGACATGGCTCCGGTGACGAGGTCCACGCCGTCAGGGTTTACCATGGGGACTATGTAAAGCGAGGTCTGTCTCAGAAGCAGGTTCGCCGGTGTGCCGAAGATGCTGCCGCCGGTCGTCGCGGCCTCGGCGTATTCTTCAAAAAATTTCATTAAAACCGGGGTTGTTATCCACTCGTTGGCGTGGTGAGAGGCGTTGTAAAACACCTGGTTTGCTCCGCTGCCGAGCCTCAGATAGTAAAGCTGCTTTCCCATCACGCTTGTACCTATGCTGCCTAATTCGATAAACGGATAGCGCGCCTTTAGGCCCCTGACCGTGAAATCAAGCAAATCGTAAGTATAGGGGATGTTCGTCGGAACTACGGGGAAGTTTAGGGGAATTACAAGCCTTGTGCCGATTCTCAAATTTGAGGCGTCGGCATTGGGGTTTGCGACGGATATGGCGCTTACTGAAGTGCCGAATTTCTGGGCCAGCCTATAAAAAGTGTCGCCGCGCTGCACTGTAATCAGGATGTAGCCGAGAAGGTACGGAGAGAGCGCCGACCAGGTCCGCGGCCCCACGATGCCGTCCGGCGTTAAGCTGCTCGCTCTCTGGAAGGTGATAACCGCGCTCTGTGTCCTCGGCCCGAAAATTCCGTCGGGCTCCTCGTTTAAAAAACCGCTGCGCAGCAACGCAAGCTGCAGCATCGAAACGTAGGGTCCCCGTGCGCCAATTCTTAAAGTTTCCATATACACCTCCGTTAACTCTGGGCATAATAAGGCAAAACTCTTTAGCTGTCAGGAATTTAGTTCGGCCTGTATCACGCTGTCTTTAACAAAAAATTTGCTTTTTTATGAAAAGCTCCTATCCCATATAATATGTTTCGGCATATAAAAATGTTCCACCGCCGATAAAAAATACATAGCGCGCGGAGCGAAAAGCAAAAATACTGGGCGAATGAAAAAATCGTAAAGGAAAAAAAGCCATTATCTTTTCCTTTTCGGAGCGTTTGTTTTTTTCGTATCGAGCCATATTACTAGGGCGCTAAAAGTGCAAAAGGAGAAATAAATTTGATTTTTCAAGATTTCTCCGTATCCGGAAGGAGAAATAGGATATGGGTCATATGAGCTTTTCTGCCGCCAAAAAAGCGGTAGCTTCTATAGCAATTCTTTTAACCTTGACTTCGCCCGCCGGGGCGAAGGTTAAGCCCGATTATTTGCCGACGGAGCTTATACCGTCGGGGATGATGGTGGGTATTTCCGTCAAGAGTGACGGGGTATTGGTGGTGTCGCTCGGTGAAGTTGAAACCAAGGCCGGAATGGTAAGCCCCGCGGCAGAAGCGGGGATTCTCACCGGCGACGTTATAAAAAACGTCGGCTCAAACGAAATAAAATCCATCGATGACTTTAAAAAGGCAATAAAAAACTGCAACGGCGATAAGGTTTCGGTTAGAGTTGAAAGAGACGGGAGAACTCTTCAATTCGCGGTAAAGCCGGCAATGAACGCGGCGGGAAACTATGAGATGGGCGTGTGGCTTCGCGACGGCATAGCGGGTATGGGCACGATGACCTTTATTGACCCGAAGACGGGGGTGTTCGGCCTGCTCGGCCACCCGGTAAGCGATGTTGATACAAAGGCGCAGGTTCCCCTGAGGAGCGGTATACTGATAGAGGCTACGGTCGGCTCGATAATAAAAGGCCGGAGCGGAATGCCGGGACAGATTCAGGGCAGCCTGAACATGGAAAATGTGCTCGGCAAATTGTACGCCAACACAAACTGCGGAGTCTTCGGCATAGCGGAGCGCGTTGCGGTAAAGGCAAGGCCTATTCCGGTGGCCTCCGAAAATGAGATAAAAGTAGGCGAGGCGGTAATACTCTCAAACCTCAGCGGAAACTCCGTGGAGGAATACAAGATTTATATTTCAAGAGTTTACTCCGACAACGGGGAGCGAAGCATGCTCATTACCGTAACGGACGACAGGCTCCTTACGAAAACCGGCGGAATAATTCAGGGTATGAGCGGAAGCCCCATCATACAAAACGGCAAGCTCGTAGGGGCGGTCACCCACGTGCTGGTAAACGACCCGACAAAAGGCTACGGCATATCCATAGGCAAGATGCTGGAGAAGGCCTATATGACCGAGCTTAGCATGGCCGCCTGATTAATATGGTATTCAGACGACGGTATTTACCTTATCGTCGTCTGATTATTTTGAGAAACAGGAAAATTTTTCTATAATTTTCTAAAAAATTATTGCAAAGTCTGTCTTGATATGGTAAATTATAGGCAATGTAACTCTGGTGAAGCTAAAACAGTCATATTGGTAGATAGGATTTGCCGAGACTGATACAGAAAGAGGTTTACCACCGTGAGTTTTACAAATTCAGGCGTTGAGTGTGAGGCACGCCAGTAAAACGGAGGAGTTAATAAATGGGCAACAAAACCAAAATACTCATTGCTGATTCCGGAGAAGACTTCTACAAGCTATTGGCCGAAAGGATAAAATCCGAGGAAGATTTTAAGCTTATAGGAAAGGCATCCAATGGCGAGGATGCGGTGCAGATGATCCTAGACCTGGATCCGGACATCCTTCTTATTGACGTGGTATTACCGAAAATCGACGGCTTAAGCGTGCTTGAGCGCTTAAACAGGATGCAGCGCCGTCCATCGGTAATCATTACCTCAAATTTCTCAAACGAGCATGTTGTATCTGAGGCAGCCTCGTTGGGAGCAAGCTATTTCATGGCCAAGCCCTGCGATATGGACTCGCTTTTCAGCAGAATAAGGCAGATTATGGGCAGGGGCAGGCCGCAGTCTGAAACCAGAACTTATAAATCCAAGCGCGAGCAGAGTTTGGAGAGCCTTGTGACCGAGGTCATACACGAAATCGGCGTCCCCGCGCATATCAAGGGCTACCAGTACTTGCGCGAGGCCATAATCCTTGCTGTCAACAATATGGAGATGATAAACGCCGTGACAAAGGTGCTCTACCCGGAGGTCGCAAAGACCTTTGATACCACGCCCTCGAGGGTAGAGCGCGCCATCCGCCACGCTATTGAGGTCGCCTGGGATAGAGGAGATATAGAGGTATTGCAGAAGTTCTTCGGCTATACGGTTTCCAATATAAAGGGCAAGCCGACAAACAGCGAATTTATCGCGATGATAGCGGACCGGCTTCAGCTTCAGCGAAAAAGCAGTGAAGCAGGAAAAAGTACATAAAAAATTAAAGCCGCCTTCCTTAACAAAGCAGGCGGCTTTTATGTTGCAATTTTTGTATATAAGTTCTATAATTAAATAGGGTGTTTGCTAATAATTTTGAGTGGGGAGGGTTAGAAATGTCAGTTGACAGCCGCTATCTTATAGACTTTCAGAAAAGAGTAATAAAAGGTATATCGGGTTACAGCGCGGAAAGGGGATACGTCACCGGGGCTTTCCCGTTTATTCCCGAGCTATACCTTCAAAACTCCACGTTTATCCCTATGGCCACGGAGGAAGTGGACAAAATAGGGATGATGGGAGATGAGCTTTACCGCCATCTGTATGTTTCGTTTTTCGGCGGCATTATAGGCACCTTCTTTTGGTATTATGCCCGCGACACCCTGATGACGAAAGGGCTTTACGCAATGTGCAAGGAGCTAAAGCCGATAAAGGAGCTCGACGAGCTTGCCTACGGGCTGATGGGCATGACGGTTGCGGAAGGCGAGTACGAGTTTAAAGAGCTTTTCTACGAGATATATAACTATGTCGTTTGGGAGCTAGAAGAAGCCGCGCGGGAGTATGACGAGGAGACTATAGACAGATTAAAGAATATACTTATCAAAATATTCTTCCATACCGGGATGTGGCTTGCGCTTGCAAAGCTGGGAGACCTTGTGAAGGACAACTGATACGGGTGCCAATAAGCTAATTATTATCCGCACCCGGGCAGATTTGCTTATAAAAAACCTGCCCCACGCTTATACACGCGGGGGCAGGTTTAAAACTTTTTATCTGCGGCGCCTTCCGACATAATTTCTGTAAATGTTTTTGTAGCCGGATTTTGAGGGTTTGTAGCGCCGCCTCTTTCTGCCGCTGATTAAGAAGATGATATAAAGAACAATGAGAATAGCCAGAACAAATGCAATAATCTTGATAATAGGATTTTTAAGTGTGTCTATGACGGTGCTCTTAATATACTCGTACCTCGACTGTTCTACCGACGAAATCGAAACAAGCTTTGTGGTCCCCAGGTGTTTGCCGTTGTAGCTTACAGAGATTTCGCCTATTACCTGACCTGCGGAAATGGGCGCATTGAGAGGTATCCCCTCTCTTTCGTTGTATATGATAATCTCGCGCTCAATCTCCGAATCCTCAACATCCACAGGCAGGATGGAGGTTATAGTCTCTTCGGGTCTGACAATTATGGAATCGACGCCGCTTCCGTGCTTTATCGCAACCTCCCGGACCAGCTCGTCAGTGCTGACGAGCACGCGGTTTGAGAAGCTGTTGAAGGCCCACTCGTAAAGGCGCTTGGATTCCGTGAAGCTCATGTTGTAGACAATGCCCTCGTCGTCCGTATAGGTGGAAGCGCCCATTACAATGGCGACGAGGTTAATGCCGTCCTTCGAGGCTGTCGATACAAGGCAGCGGCCGGCCTCGTCGGTGTGGCCGGTTTTTACTCCAGATGCATAGGGGTAATAATAGCTCACCCTGTAAGGAGATATAAGGTGGTTTGTGGTGGTAAGATACCTTGTGCCGGACTTGTTTGTAGGCGGTATTTCAATTGATACCGTGTTAACTATCTCGACAAAAAGCGGGTGCTTTAGAGCCTCTTTTGTGATGAGGTACAAGTCGCGTGCGGTTGTGTAGTGGTTCGGATTGTGCAGGCCGTGTGTATTAGCAAAGTGGGTGCCCGTACAGCCGAGCTCCTTTGCCCTTTCATTCATCATGTCTATAAATTCATATATGTCGCCGCCCGCTACGCGCTCGCCGAGTATGTTGCCCGCCTCGTTTGCAGAGGCGACGAGCGAGCAGTAGAGAAGGTCCTTAAAC
Organism: Clostridiales bacterium; assembly: GCA_012838345.1. Classification (GTDB taxonomy): domain Bacteria; phylum Bacillota; class Clostridia; order Oscillospirales; family Oscillospiraceae; genus DUPK01. The sequence continues at coordinate 32,081 of DUPK01000062.1, forward strand.
GGCATAACCTCGGTGGGGATTATGTTCTGGGTGCTCCCGTCAAGCGTCAAATCGTTATGCGAGGTATAGGAAGCCGTAATCGGTTCGTCGAGGGCTATCTCGCCGCGCTCGTAAGCCTCTATGGCGAGCAGGCAAGTCATAATCTTTGTCGTGCTTGCCGGGTAGACAGGCTCGTCCGGGTTTTTCGAGTAATAGACCTCTTCGGTGTCGGCGTTTATAAGCAACACCGCCTTTGCCTGGATGTCGGGGTCGGTCAGCGCCCTTGCGCTTAGATTGAAGGACAGCACCACTGTTATAATCAATAGCAGTGAGATGAAAATTTTTGACTTTTTCATATGCATCTCCCGCGAAATATGTTACAATAGTCAAAAAAATGAAAGGCAGTCATGGCCGCCGGCATATGGTCTTTGGTCGAAACTTCGGATAGCAAATATTTCTTTTGTTATTATATCAAAATTCGCACAGAAATCAACCGATAATGTCGGAAGGGAAGATATTTGTGCGCGGAAGTAATAGAAAAAAGGCCCACATAACCATATTGAAGACAGAGCTTGTATTTATATCGGCAGCGCTTGTACTGTCGGCCTTCGTTCTGGGCTTTTTTATGGGCAGAGGCAGGGGCGGCGCGGTATTTGAAATGGCGCCCCTGAGCTACACCGAGCAGGCGCTCGGCCTCAATAGCACCGGCGCCCTTCCCGAATCGGGCGAAGAAGCCGGGCAAGAGGCGGTTTATACGGAAAAGGGCGACGGCGCGGACTTAACGGCAACCCCCGAGCAAAGCGGTAAAATAAACATTAACACGGCCGATTCCTCGCGGCTAATCAGTCTTCCCGGCATTGGAGAGGTGCTCGCCGGGCGGATAATAGAATACCGCGAGAAAACCGGCGGGTTTAAAAATATCTACGAGCTTATGGATGTAAGCGGTATTGGAGAGAAGACCTTTCAAAAGCTTGAGCACCTGATTTGCGTGGGTTAAGGCAACGCTCAGTCTCAGCGATTTCACCGGCGCAGAACACAATTAGAGTCTCTTGTACGCATGAAAACACGGCGAATAACCAAAGGCCTTCCGTTTTGGGAGGAGGCTTCCATCATTAACAATACTATTCGAGCGCGGGCAAAGGAGAGGAAGATATGAAAATACTTGTTGTAGACGACGAAAAGCTGCTTGTAAAGGGAATTAAATTCAACCTCGAAACCGAGGGCTATAAAGTTGAAGTGGCCTACGACGGCGAAGAGGCGGTTGAACTTGCCAGGAATGGCAATTTCGACCTGATTATCCTCGATGTAATGATGCCCAAACTCAGCGGCCTTGATGCATGCATGCGCATCAGGGAGTTTTCCACCGTGCCGATAATTCTGCTCACGGCTAAGGCCGAGGATGTTGACAAGATAATCGGCTTTGAATACGGCGCGGACGACTACGTGACGAAGCCTTTCAACATACTTGAGCTCAAGGCAAGGATACGCGCCCTGATACGCAGGTCTCAGATTCAAAGCCAGAATGAGGGCTCGAACGTTATAAAAAGCGGCTATATAACCATAGACACAGAGCGCCGCTGCGCCTATAAGGACGAAGAGCCGGTCGAGCTCACCGCCAAGGAGTTCGACCTTATAGAGCTGCTAATGAAAAACCCCGGCAGGGTCTACAGCAGGGAAAATCTCCTGAACATCATCTGGGGCTACGGCTATCAGGGCGATATAAGGACCGTCGACGTCCATATCAGGAGGCTGAGGGAGAAGCTGGAGCGCTCTCCGGCCGAGCCCGAGAAAATAATGACCAAGTGGGGAGTGGGCTACTATTTCAAAGACTGATATCAAGGGTATCGGTATAAAAAACAGTGTCCAGTTCAAGTTCGCGGCCAGCTATGTGTCCCTTATTCTGCTGCTGCTCGTTCTCCTGAATACCTACCCCATAAGAATGTCGAGGAATCTCGCCTTTTCTTCCAAGCAGACCTCGATGCATAATCAGGCCGCCGTCGTGGCTACCTCGCTCTCAGAGCTCGGCAGACTCACCGAGGACGAGGTTTTCAAGGTCATGAGCCTTCTCGACAACATGAACATGACGCGGGTTATAGTTACGGATACCGATGCCCGGATAATGTTCGACACCTCCGAAACGGAGGACAATATCGGGAAATACGCCGTCTTCTCAGAGATAAGGAACGCCCTCAACGGAAAGGACGTATTCTATTCCGTGCTGTCGGAGGGGGCCTTTATGAGCCGTGCCGCGATACCGATTAGATACAGGGGCACGACGATAGGGGCGGTGTACCTATACGAATACGATTCGAACCAGGCCTCGCTCATATCGGCCATTCAGGGGACCATGCTGAGGTTTTCGTACTTAGTCTGCGCATTGTCAATACTGCTCGCCCTCGTGTTTTCAAGAATTATCACAAAGAGGATAAACGTGATACTGAGCGCGATTAAGGTGGTGCGCGAGGGAAGCTACAACTATAATCTGGACCTGAAGGGGAAGGACGAGCTTTCCCAGCTCGGACATGAGTTCAACAGAATGGCCGAGCGTCTTAAGACAACCGACGAGATGCGCCGCCGATTTGTATCCGACGCATCGCACGAGCTGAAAACACCCCTTGCGGCCATCAAGCTCCTGAGCGACAGCATTGTGCAAAACGAAAATATGGACCCCAGGACGATTAGGGAGTTTGTCAGCGACATAGGCAGGGAGTCGGACAGGCTTGCAAAGATTACCGAAAAGCTCCTGAGCATAAGCAGGCTTGAGGGCGAGAAAAGGGAGAAACCCTATAAAGTCGACGTTAAGACCGTTGTGTTGAGGGCTTTGCAGCTAATTCGGCCACTGGCTAAGGACGGCGGCATAGAGCTGAAGAATGAGCTTGAGAACGACTGCGCCGTGCTCGCGACGGAGGACGACCTGCATCAGATAGTATTCAACCTCGTGGAAAACGCGGTCAAATACACGCCGCATGGCGGGGAGGTGCGTGTCACCCTGGCCAAATCGGAGACGGAAGTGTGTTTAGTCGTCGCCGATACCGGAATCGGCATACCGAGCGAGGACCTGCCCTATATTTTCGACCGCTTCTACCGTGTGGACAAGGCGCGCTCGCGGGAGGCGGGCGGCAGCGGGCTCGGGCTGTCCATAGTCCAGCACGCGGTTCTTATACACGGCGGCACCGTCAAAGCCGAGTCCGTGGAGACGGGGGGAACAAAATTCACGGTTTGCTTCCCGTCTTACAGAGAGGAGGGAAAAGCGTCTTGAGACGTATCATCCCCCTGCTGATTCTTCTGACGCTGTTTCTGACGGGTTGTGCCCAAGAGGAGCAGGGCTTCTTTATAACCGTCTATTACGCTTCCTCTGAGAACGTTGAGGACAAGAGCCTTGCGATAGGCAAGGAGCAAAGGCGCGTACAGGACGGTTCCGGCGCCCTTGAAACCGCCCTGGCCGCCGTAATGGAAAGGCCGCTGGACTTAAAGCTGCGCTCCACCTTCGGGGAAGGGGTAAGCCTGATTTCGTATGATGTTGAGGATGGGGAGATTAAGCTCCATATGTCCGACTCCTATGCCGATATGCCGGAGGGGGATAAGGTCATAGCCAGAGCCTGCCTTGTACTGACCCTCTGCGCTCTCGAGGGAATTGATACGGTGTCCATCTTTATCGGTGATGTGCCCGATGCCATAGGTATTAGGGCCGAGGATATAGAAGTTGAAAATGCCGAGCTTAATCCCCATGAGAAACGGATAAAGCTCTATTTCGCCCATCCGAGCGGGACCTTGAAGGAGGAGCGGCGCGATATAAGAGTTGACGGCGAGCGGGAGCTTGCCTTATACGTGATGGAGGAGCTTCTCTCCGGCCCGCGGGATACGGAGCTTTATCAGGCTGTCCCGGAAGGGACAAGGCTCCTCTCGCTCACGGTCGAGGGGCGCACCTGCATTGTGGACCTCTCCCGCGAGTTTTTGGAAAACGCAAACCAGTCGGAGCTAGAAGAGGAGCTTGCGGTCTATTCCGTAGTTAACTCCCTCACGGCTCTGACCACTATAGACAGAGTGCAGTTTCTGATTGAGGGCAAGAGGCTGGAGAACTATTACAGCATTGAGATTTTTAACCCGATTGAGGGTAATACGGAAATAATGGCATAATTAAAAAGGTTTCCTGAAAGGAATGGTTAAAATGAGTGAAGTAAGTACAAAATGCGTGCAGGCAGGCTACAGCCCCAAAACAGGGGAGCCCAGGGTCATACCCATAATTCAGAGCACCACCTTCAAGTATGACAGCGGCGAGGAGATGGGCAAGCTATTCGACCTTGAGGCGGAAGGCTACTTCTATTCGCGCCTGCAAAATCCGACGAACGACTATGTTGCCGCCAAGATAGCTCAGCTTGAGGGCGGGGTAAGCGCCATGCTCACGGCCTCGGGGCAGGCGGCGACTTTCTATACAATCTTCAATCTCTGCTCCTGCGGCGACCATGTAGTGTCCTCAACCGCGATTTACGGGGGCACTTACAACCTCTTTGCGGTCACAATGAAGCGCATGGGCATTGAATTTACCTTCGTCGACCCCGACTGCTCCGACGAGGAGCTTCACGCTGCCTTCAGGGAGAACACAAAGGCGGTCTTCGGCGAGACGATAGCGAACCCTGCCCTCAAGGTGCTCGATATAGAGCGCTTTGCAAGGGTTGCGCACAGCCACGGTGTCCCGCTTATCGTAGACAATACCTTCGCAACGCCGATAAACTGCCGCCCGATTGAATGGGGGGCCGATATAGTCGTGCACTCGACAACAAAGTATATGGACGGGCACGCAACCGTGCTCGGCGGCGCCATAGTGGACAGCGGTAATTTCGACTGGTCGAAGTACCCGGATAAGTTCCCGGGGCTGACTACGCCCGACGAGAGCTATCACGGCGTTGTCTACACCGAGCGCTTCGGCAGGGCCGCTTTTATCACAAAGGCGACGACGCAGCTCATGCGCGACCTCGGCGCTATGCAGTCGCCGCACAACGCCTTCCTTCTCAATCTGGGGCTTGAGAGCCTCCATGTGCGCATGCCGAGGCACTGCGAAAACGCGCAGGCCGTGGCCGAATATCTGGAGGCGCACGAGAAGGTTGCCTGGGTAAACTACAGCGGCCTTAGGAGCAGCAGGTATTACGAGCTTGCGAAAAAGTATATGCCTAACGGAACCTGCGGGGTTGTGTCCTTCGGCGTCAGGGGCGGCAGGGCCGCTGCGGAGAAGTTTATGAGGAATTTGAAGCTCGCCGCGATTGTGACCCACGTCGCCGATGTGCGCACCTGCGTTTTGCACCCTGCGAGCACCACTCACAGGCAGATGAACGACAGGGAGCTAGAAGCGGCCGGAGTACCTGCGGATATGATTCGCCTTTCCGTGGGAATAGAGGATAAAAAGGACATTATTGCGGACATCGAGCAGGCGCTCGCCGCAATATAATCGGGGAGAAGCAGTTTGGCAAATTACTTTGATATTAAACTGTCCAACGAGGAAATAGGCAGGATAAGCAATCTGGGACTTGCCCATGTCGGGGACGCGGTCTTTGAGCTGATGGTGCGCGTCTGGCTCTGCGAGCACGGGAAATGTACTTCGGGCGGGCTGCACCGCGCCGCCATTTCCTATGTGAGTGCGCCCCGACAGGCGAAGATGGCCGAGAAGCTGCTGCCGCATCTCACCGAGGAGGAGCGGGCGGTGTTCAAGCGCGGCCGCAACACGAAGGTGAGTTCAGTGCCGAAAAACGCCGACCCCGGCGAATACCACGCGGCGACGGGGCTTGAAACCCTGCTCGGCTATCTGTACCTGCATGGCAGGCAGGAGCGCATAAACGAGCTGTTTGGTATTATGATGGAGGACTGATATGCCGCTGGACGCATTATGTCTGATGCCGCTTACCGAGGAGATAAGGAAGGCTGCCGAGGGCGCGAGGATAGACAAAATACAGCAGCCGGGGAAAAACGAGCTGGTTTTCTCGATTCGGGGGCCATTGGGAGCGAAAAGGCTCTTTATCTCCGCCGCGAGCGGAAGGGCCAGGGCGCATTTTACGGAACTGGCCTTCGAAAATCCTAAGACCCCGCCGATGTTCTGCATGCTGCTTCGAAAGCACCTTGCGGGAGCCAAGATCTGCACCGTAACGCAGCCTCCCATGGAGCGGATGCTCGCTATTGAAATCGACAGCTACGATGAGATGGGCGTTGAGACGAAAAAGCGCCTGTATGTGGAGCTTATTAGCAACAGCGCGAATGTAGTCCTGGCCGGCGGGGACGGCCGAATAATCGACTGCCTGCGAAGGGTCGAGGGCGACGAAAAGGGTGAAAAGCGGCGCCTGCTGCCGGGCCTGTTCTACAAGATGCCGCCGCCGACTAACAAGCACAATCTGCTGCTATTAACCGAAGAAGAGATTTGCAGTCTGTGGAGAAAGGCAAATCCCGGCAAAACTGTGGACGCCTGGCTGCTTGAGAGCTTCTCGGGGTTATCGCCCCTTGTGTGCCGTGAGCTCTCCCAGCGATTTTTCGGAGACATCGGACTTTTGATAGGAGGACTGCCGGCCGGGGAGAACCGGGCGCTGCCCCAAAAGCTTTGGGACTTCGTTTTGAGCATAAAGGCGGGTAATTTAAAGCCCCATATGCTCTCCGACGCCGGAAAACCCTTTGATTTTTCCTGCATGCCGATAACGCAGTACGGAAATAAAATGGAGATAAGCACCTTCGAGAGCTTTTCCGGGATGCTCGACGCTTTTTATTCAAAGCGCGAGAGCGAGGAGAGCGCTCGCCAGCGCACCCAGGTGCTGATGAAAACCGTGAAAACCCTGCGCGACCGCAGAGCAAAGAAGCTTGCAAATCAAAAAGAGGAGCTCAAGGCGACGTACGGGCGCGAGCGCCTTCGCGAAATTGGCGACATACTAATGGCAAACCTTCACAATCTGAAAAAGGGGCTTAGCTCGGTCAGGCTAAACGACTTCTATTCCGAGGATAGCGGTGAAATCGAAATAAAGCTCGACCCGCTGCTTACGCCCCAGCAGAACGCCGCAAAGTACTATAAGGAGTATACCAAGAAGAAAAACGCCGAGCGCCACCTGACCGAACAAATCGAGATAGGCGAGTCCGAACTTATGTATCTAGAGAGCGTTTTGGACGAATTAAGCCGCGCCGCAAGCGAAAGGGACGTCGCCGAGATACGGCAGGAGCTTCAGAGGATGGGCTATATCCGCGCAAAAAGCGGCGGGAAGAAGGAAAAGGAAGTAAAATCAAAGCCTTTGCGCTTTGTCTCCTCGTCCGGCTTCCAGGTGCTTGTGGGCAAGAACAACAGCCAGAACGACGAGCTCACGTTCAAGACAGCTGAGCGCTTCGATTTGTGGCTGCACACGCAGAGGGTGCACGGCTCGCATGTGGTGGTTTCTTTAAAGGGCCGGGAAGTAGACGACAGGACGCTGGAGGAAGCGGCGATACTTGCGGCTTATTTTTCCCAGGCTTCGCAGGGGCAGAAGATTCCGGTGGACTACACTTTAATAAAGAACGTAAAAAAGCCGCCCCACGCTAAGCCGGGCATGGTGATATACACGGATTACAAAACGATTTTTGTCACGCCGGACGAGAAAGTAGTCCAGGCGCTCAAAGCGGATTAAATCAGCGGCATAGCGATTCCGTGTACGCTGTGCCAGCGCTTGCACAAAATAAACGGCCTGCCCATTAGGGGCAGGCCGTTTGAGTTTAGTTATCTCAGCGCCCAGCTTAAAAGCGAGCCGTTTCTCTCCTCAATAAGGTCCATCGCGGCGCTCAGCATCTCGGCCACGTCAGCGCGGGTGAGGCTGCCGCTTGAGATGACCGAAGTGTCGGAGGGGACAATGTCGCAGGAAGCGAGGTTCGCCGTGGCCTGATAGGCCCAGGAGGGCACAAGATCGGCATTGACCGAGGCAATCTCTTCCGGGACGTCGGTAATATCGAGCAGGTTGTTGAGAATCACCGCGGCCTCGGCATAGGTTACGGGGGCGCCTGCGGAGAAGACGAGTGAACCGCTTTCGGTCTGGTAACCCTTAATCACGCCGGACAACAGGGCCGCCGACACATAGGGCTTTACCCACAGCGGCATATCTGCGTCGTCGGCAAAGCCTGTGCGCGTGATGTCCTTTAGCGCATCAACGCCGCAGGTGCGAAGGCACATGGCGAGGAACTCGCCCCTCGTAACGGGCTTGTCGGGGTAGAAGAAGTAGCTGGTTCCGAGCTTCTCTCCGACGAAGACATCGTTTTCAGCAAGCCTCAAAGCTGCGTAATGGGCGCTGTCGCCCTCCATATCGGAGTAATTTACCTCTGTTTTCTGCTTGTTTATCAGAATCAGCACCCTGGCCTCGGCCGAGACGTTGCCGTTTGCGTCTTTTGCAACATAGGTAAAGGAGTCGCGGCCGCTCTTGCCCTCGGCCGGTTTATAGATAAAAGTGTTGCCCTCAATTTCCACCGTGCCCTTTTTTGGAGCGCTTGAAATAGAGAACGTTATAAGGTCACCCTCCGGGTCAACGGCACGCAGAACCCCCCTGGAGGCGATGCCCTTATAGGTCGTAATGTCGATATTCTCGGCAATCGGGGGATGGTTTGCGCCCGCGTTTACCCGGACAAGTACAGCGACGGTTTTTTCCGAGCCGCCCGCTGTGGTCGCGGACAGCTCAAAATGGGTGGTTTTGCCCGGATTCGCTCCGGCCGTGAAGCTCAGAGCCTGAAGCTCTTCCGTGCTCAGCGCGTCGCCGATTTGAGCTTCCTTTCCTTTAATCAAAAGTGTGCCAACAGATTCAATAGGCAGTGAGGAGAGTCGGATTTCCGTTAAATCCGGGACAGCCTTCGCAAAGTCCACGGAAGAAAAGGAAACACTCCCTCCGGAGTTTACGCTCTTTACGACCACGTTTCGTGCGGCGCTTGTTACTTCGAGTGCGTATGCGGGTATCATGGCGACAGATATTAACAGAATAATAAGCAATAGGAGCGAAACAGGCCTTAAAGAACGGCTCATTTTAGCTTTCATAGTTTAACCTCCCGGTAAATTATGCTAATATTTTTTACCGAGATTTAGAAATTATTCTTAATTTGGCAAAAAAATAACCTTGCCGTCAAAAATCTTAAGGCGGCAAGGCTATGATTCTACTTAACTAGCATGTTTTCCAGCTCTTTGAAGGCGGCTTCCTTTTCGCTGTCGGATAAAACCGCGTACATGACGTAAAGCCCCGCGGATTTTATCTCGGCGTTTTTGAGCTTCGGGTACTCCTCCGGGAGGTACTCGGGCATCCATGCTTCATTCCGAAGGTCTATATAGTCCTGAAGCTTTCCCTTCAGCTCCTCTGCCTGAGCCTCGTCCTTGACCCTAAAAATGCCGAATTCGTTTATGCTCGTGCCTACAACCGTTATAAACACGGAAAAGTCCTCGTATTCGGTCGCGTCGATTCCCATTGAGCTTTGCATGAAGGAGGCGTCTATCTCGGTCAGCTTGTCGCCGCCTTCGATTTTTAGCTTAATCGAATCGGCAAGCTCCGAAGTTTTTACATCGTCCCTGTATTTCGGGGTCCTATTGCAGGATGCAAAAAGCAGACAGAGCGCCAGTATAAGGGCGCTTATTCTGATAAATCTTTTCAAGGCTTATTCTCCGTTCATTTGTAAGCATGTGTGCGGATATAGTTTAGAACCAGCGTAAAGCTGTCGGGATTTAAGTGAATTCCGTCGCCGTTGTGGTAGCCTTCCGGCAGCCAGCCGTCCTCGCCAAGGAGCACCGAGATGGTGTTGAGGTATTTTACTCCCGTGCTCTCTGCAACGTCAAGTATCCAGCGGTTTGCGTCGAGTATCTTGACGTTGTTTATGGAGTTAAGATACTCGTAGCTTTCCGCAACGGGGAAAATCGACTGGAGTATTATCTTGGTGTCGGGGCTTACGGACTTTATTGTCTCGACAAGGTCGGTGTATTCCCGCTTGAAGGAAGCCTCGTCCATGAAGGATATGCCGTTTACGCCGAGCGTGATAACCATGATTTCGGGCTTTGCCAGTTCGACGGCCTCTTTTATAGTTATCTCACTTTCATCCTCGGGGTATACGATTGTGGCCACGCTTTGGTAGGAAAGCGTAAGCGTTCCGGAGGCGGGCGTCCACACCTGTTTCGTGTCCTCTCCGCCGCTGAGCATACCGTAGTGCTTAAGGCCGTAGGTCGTGGAATCGCCGAGGAAGATTATCTTATCTATATACTCCTGCCCTGCGTCCCCGGTCTCATGGAGGAATGCGGGCGAGTTTGTGTTGATGGAAGTGTCAAGCCCGGGTATTGACGGCGTTTCGGAGGGTTCGGGCGTCGGTTCCGGAGTTGGAACCGGAGGGGTGGTGGGCTCTACGGGCTCCGGCGTGCTGTCTATTGGGGCTGTGGAAGGAGGGTGGGGGCTTACGGTTTCCGAAGGTGTTTTGGAACATCCCGATAGGCTAAAAACCATAAGACAAGTAAGTATTAAGGTGAGCGCTGCCACCGAATTTATCCTTTGTCTTGTGTTTTTCATTGTCCGCCTGCTTTCGTATGATTTTTATCGGTTATATTATTCTAACACAGCAAGTGGCAAATATCAACAACGGAGGTACGCATTTGTCAATTTGGAGCGCTTTGCTCACAGGGTGGCAGACCGGGGCCCGTTTCCGCATTATAGGGTATTATAAACACCGGTATGCCCTCCACATACGGGGCAATTGCATACTGCTGGTAAAATAGCGCCATACCGGACTCGGTAAGGTAGATATTCGCCGACGAAAAGTTCTTTCTTATGAGCGCTTCGTAGTCTTCAAAGTACATCGCAGTGCCCTCGGCCATCTTTTGGGCGGCAAGCTCCGTCGCTTCATTTATGAGCAGCTTTTTGTAATTTGTGCCCTCGGGAAAAAATTCCCCGGGTGAAGCCGGGCTGCCCTCAGAAACAAGCCAAATATCGGCAAATCTGAGTGTCGAGCCGTGCGCCCCGCCTCTGAACTCGTAGACGTCGGTATACAGGCTGAGGACATTGTCGTGGTTATATGTCACACTGAAGTCGGAACGCAGCTCAAACGGGATAAAGGGAAACATATTTTCCTCGCTGTACCTGTACTGCTCCTCGGCTGCCTGACGGAGCTTTGTGTTTATGTATCGCAAAAGCTTTCTCGTAAAACGCTCATAATAATGGTTGATACGCCTTAAGGGGGAGGGACGGACCTCGCCCTCAAATACCGGTTGCTTTATAAGTGCGCTGCACAGGAGCTTTCCCGCTTGCTCTATGCGCAGGGGTAATTCCTTTGTCTTAACCGTAAGGGGAGCACAGCTTTTTTTCGGCATAATTTTACTCCTTTACAGACAAATTTGTTTACTAAACTATTCCGATATGCTAGAATTTAAATGTAAACCGTTGTAGGGATTTAAAATACTGGTTTAGGGGGCGTGGTCATGAGAAAGAATAAGGATGGTCTGCGCAGCGACGAGCTCTATAAGGCTATTTTGCAGCTTAAAACCGAGGAAGAGTGCAGGCGGTTTTTTGAGGATTTGTGCAGCATAAGCGAGATTATGGCTATGGAGCAGCGCTATGAGGTTGCAAAACGGCTGTATAACGGGGCGATATACAGCACAATAATGGAAGAAACGGGCGCTAGCAGCGCCATAATCAGCAGGGTAAACAGGAGCCTGCAGTATGGCGCCGGAGGATACGAGATAGTGTTCGGCAGGTTGGGTTATTAAATGTTTCCTTATATATCCCTCGCTCCATGTTATGACAGACTTACCTCGGATGTCGACTACAATGCATGGGCGGATTTTTATGAAACCGTGTTTAAACTGAATAATCTGAAAGTGCGCAGCATATTGGACCTTGCTTGCGGAACGGGCACTTTATCTTATATTTTGGCCCGCCGCGGCTACGAAGTTATAGGAACCGACGCTTCGGCCGATATGCTTGCGGAAGCGTATGCGAAAGCGCCGGAGTATGAAAATATAGTTTTGCCGATGTTTTTGAATCAGACCATGCAGGGCTTGGACCTTTACGGAACGGTGGACGCCACGGTATGCTGCCTTGACGGGATAAACTATCTTCCGGACATAAATGAGGTTGCAAAAGCTTTTCGGCGTGTTCACCTCTTTTTAAATCCGGGAGGTATTTTCATATTTGATGTCAACACCCCCTTTAAGCTCAGAAACCTTGACGGGCAGGTTTTCCTTGACGAGCAGGAGGGGCTTTACTGCGTATGGCGGGCGGATTTTGACGAGAGCGAGCGGGCCTGCTATTACGGAATTGACATTTTCATTCAGGAGGGCAAGCTGTGGCGCCGGGATTTCGAGGAGCATGTCGAATATGCCTATTCCCCTGAGGAGCTTAATAAGGCGCTTGAAGCTGCCGGCTTTTCCGAGATAAACATCTATGGCGAGCGTAGCCTTAAGCCACCGAAGGATGACGAAAACAGAATTTTTATTACAGCGAGGAAGATGAAATAATGAGCGATGTGTTGCTGCGTGTTATCGCGGCGGACGGACAAATAAAGATGACGGCAGTCAGCACAAGGGAATTGACCGAAAAGGCAAGGCAAATACACAAAACCCTCCCCGTTGCGACAGCCGCACTTGGGAGGGCGCTTGCCGCGGCGTCAATGCTGGGCAGCGGTATAAAGCATGAAAACGGGAGCCTTACTTTTCAGCTAAACGGCAAAGGTCCCCTGGGGACAGTTATTGCCGTGTCGGACAGCTACGGAAATGTCCGCGGCTATGTGGACGAGCCGAGCGTTGACCTCCCCTTGAGAGCCGACGGGAAGCTCGACGTGGGCGCCGCGGTGGGCGGGGACGGCTACCTCACCGTGATTCGCGACCTCGGCTTCGGCGAGCCCTATATAGGGAGCGTTCAGATAGTCAGCGGCGAAATCGCCGAGGATGTGGCGGCCTACCTTGTAGAGAGCGAGCAGGCCCGCGCGGCCTGCGCCCTCGGTGTCCTCATAGATACCGACCAGAGTGTACGCGCCGCCGGCGGGTATATAATCGAGCTATTGCCCGGTGCGCCGGACGAGCTGATTGACGGCCTGGAGAGCGCTATAAGTGTCGTCGGCAGCGTCTCCTCCGTACTCGACTCAGGCACGGCGGAGGACCTTGTAAATATGCTGCTAGTGGGCTATGAGCCCAGGATTCTTGAGAAACGGGAGATAGAATACCGCTGCAACTGCAGCCGCGAAAGGGTGCGCGGGGTTCTTGCAAGCCTCGGGAAAAGCGATATCGAGGAGATAGAGGCTTCAAAAGAGGTCACCGAAATTATCTGCCACTTTTGCAACACCGCGTATCGTTTTACCCCCGAAGAGATTAAGGAAATCATCGGTAAATCAAAAGAATAAAAATTTTGTCCCGGATAGTTGACATAGTCGAAAAGGTTTGGTACAATAATCGGGCCGCCAAAACCTCGGCTCTCGGGAGCATAGCTCAGCTGGGAGAGCACATGCCTTACAAGCATGGGGTCACAGGTTCGAGCCCTGTTGTTCCCACCA
>DUPK01000063.1 GCA_012838345.1 Clostridiales bacterium
ACGGCGTTTTTCCTGAGTACACCTTCAAGGACAAAGCCCGCCTTTTCAAGCACCCTGCAGGAGGCTGTGTTTCCGGCAAAGGGCTCGGCAAAGATACGGATAAGGTCCGTATTTTCAAACAGGTAAGAGCAGACCTGCCTTACAGCCGAGGTCGTTATCCCTCTTCCCCAGTATGGCTCTGCTATGTAATACCCTATTTCGGCTGTGCGCCAGTGTATATTGTCCTTGCGGAAGGCGCCTATGCTCCCGACGACCCTGCCGTCCACTGTGATGGCCCAGGTGTACTGGCTGTCCTTCTCGGCGCTCAGGCAGAAGGAGATGTACTCCTCCGCGTCATTTTTTGTATACGGATAGGGAATGCCGTCCCTCAGATTGTCCAGTATCTTTTTGTTGTTCATGACCTTGGCGAGGACCTCCGCGTCCTCGAGCCGCCACTGGCGAATCTTAACATCCATTTTTCAATCCTCCTTGAGAAATAAATATATAAGAAGCCAAATTGATAGTCAATGTTTTCCATACATGTAATACACAAAAGCAGCTATAAGCAAGCAAAGGCAAGGCTTTGCCTTTGCGGATAAAATGCAAAGCCCCAAAAACCGAGAGTTTTCGGGGCTTTTTGTGTTGTAATTATCTCTTTGAGAACTGGGGTGCGCGACGTGCGCCCTTGAGGCCGTACTTTTTGCGCTCTTTCATTCTCGGGTCGCGGGTGAGGAAACCTGCCGCCTTTAAAGGAGCGCGGTAGTTCTCGTCAAGCAAGAGAAGAGCTCTTGCTATACCGTGACGGATGGCGCCTGCCTGGCCGGTGACGCCGCCGCCCTTGACGGTGGCCACGATGTCCACCTTATCAACAGTGCCGGTGGTGTTAAGCGGCTGACGAACAATCAGCTTGAGCGTCTCAAGGCCGAAGTAATCGTCAATATCGCGTCCGTTTATGGTGATGCTTCCGGTTCCGCCGGGGAAGAGATGTACTCTTGCAACGGAGGATTTCCTTCTGCCGGTTCCGTAAACATAGGGCTTCTTGCTCTTATACATTTTCCCTTACCTCCCTATTCCGCCCAAACGACAGGCTGCTGAGCCGCGTGCTTGTGCTCAGGACCTCTGAAGAGCTTAAGTCTGGTTAGTTGCTTCCTGCCGATTGAGTTTTTGGCGAGCATGCCTTTGACGGCAAGGTTCATGGCAAGCTCGGGACGCTCAGCCATGAGCTTCTTGTACTGGGTCTCCTTGAGGCCGCCGATATAGCCTGTGTGCCTGCGATAATACTTCTGGGTGAGCTTATTGCCTGTGAGCACGGCCTTCTCCGTGTTGATAATAATAACAAAATCTCCGCAGTCGACATGCGGTGTGTAAGTGGGCTTGTGCTTGCCGCGAAGCAGTGTGGCGGCAATTGTAGCGGTACGTCCGAGCGGCTTTCCGGCCGCGTCGAGGATGTACCATTTCCTGACCACATCGCCCTTTTTCGCCATGTAAGTGGACATTCTCTTGACCTCCAATTGTATTTAAACGGTAAATTTTACTTTGACAATATGCATTAAAACACATTAAAATGTTCCCAAATGAGAGCCTTACATTTATACCATAACCTAAACTCCCTGTCAACAAGAATTTTATCATTTTTTAATTTACTTTAAGCAAACTCGATTTTTCGTCTGTTTTCGCTCGTATACTCCCGAATGCTCGGTTTCATTTTCAAAAAATTAATTATTGCTCGAGAGGATTTTTTCTATGAACAGGCTTACAAGCATCCTGCGCCGCTGCGTGGATGATTACAGCATGATAGAGGACGGCGAGCGCATAGCCGTCGGCGTGTCGGGCGGCAAGGACTCGCTCGCCCTTTTGTGCGCGCTGGCAAACCTCAGAAGGTTTTACCCGAAGCGCTTTGAATTATCGGCAATAACCATCCATATGGGCATGGAGGGGATGGATTTTTCTCCGGTGGCCGAGCTTTGCGAGAAGCTTGAAGTTCCGTACACGCTGGTTAAAACCCAGATACAGCAGGTCGTGTTCGAGGACAGGAAAGAGAAGAACCCCTGCTCGCTCTGCGCGAGGATGCGAAAGGGCGTGCTGAACGAAAAGCTCCTTGAGCAGGGGATTAGGAAAATCGCGCTGGCGCACCATTACGACGACGCGGTCGAGACCTTCTTTATGTCGCTTGTGTACGAAGGGCGCATACACTGCTTTAGCCCCGTCACCTACATGGACAGGAGGGGCGTGACGCAGATAAGGCCGCTTCTGTACGCAAGGGAGGAGCATATTCGCTCGATTGCCGAGCGCTACAAGCTCCCGGTGATAAAAAATCCCTGCCCGATGGACGGCACAAGCCGCAGGCAGGAGATAAAGGACCTTATAAAAACACTCGCAAAAGACTACCCCGACCTTAAAAGCAAGGTCTTCGGAGCGATGCAGAGGCTCCCTATGAAAGGCTGGGAGATGGAATAAATATCGGGCGGCTGACAGGCCGCCCGATATGGTTTTGATAGGGAATGCTTTACTTTTTACGCCTTACCTCAGATTATGTGATTTAGGGATTGATTTTCGATATATAATGTCCAATTGAATAGTTAAATTTTACCCGCGCGAAGTGCCACTAAGGCCCTCTCATAATCCTCGCGGTGGACAAATACTTTATACTCATTGGAGCGGCTATTTAGGCCCCCGAAGCGGTCATTTGAAAAAGGGCTGCCCTCGCCGTAATTTCTGATTCCGATATTTTTAACCGTCACTCGGGACTCTATGCCGTTCTCATCCAGGATGCTTCGGGTACGGACTTGCTGCTCAAACGAATAGGTGCACAGCACTTCTTTACGATTAAAAATTGAAATGATAAGCCAGCCCCCCTCGAAAGATTTCAGAGATGAAGAAGTGCCCTCAGCACCACTTCACATACGCCCAGTGCTCGTTCAGCCGCTCGAAGTAGTCGACGGTGTCCGGAATAAGCTCGGCGCAAGCGGGTTCGGGAAAGTATGTGTATGAGTACATATCAAAAAGGGTGTAAATCGTTATAAAGTTGATAATCAGACGATTGCCCTGCTTTTTGTATATGGCCTCATTACTGAATCTGCTTAACAGAGAATCGGGGAACTGAAGCTCATATTCGCCCCAATCCGTGTTTTCCGCCGTACTGAGTTCTTCGACAAGCTCCTCGGCAACCGCCGTATACTGCCTTTCCAACAGCTTTAAATAGGCTTTGTCCAGGTCCATGTCAATCCTAAGGAACGAAACCACCAGGACAAGACAGAATATTAAAACGGAGACAATTTTCTGCATAAGGCCGTTTTTGCGCCTTATGCAGAAAACGATAAGGAATATAATAAACACTATGAGGGTGATGTATAGCAAAATCCTGCTCAGCGGGAAAAACAGAGGGGTGAGCAGTTTGAGTAGAATGCAGACCAAGGCGAATACCATTATCGGTATTAAGGCTTTGTTAAACACTTTCAGAGCCTTCATTTTTCCTCCCGTGTAAATCGGCAACCTTTTTTGAGAATGCAGAATAATTTAGTAAACTTCCTGTTATTAGTTAATATTAGCATTTATTAAACTTACTGTCAATAACGCAAAAAGGAACACCGAATTATACAAAAAAGTCTGATTGATTTATTTTCCCGGATACGTTATAGTGTATATTGAGAGAATATGGGCAGCGGACAAAGGCTTTTCCCGCGGAATCAACGGAGGATTTTTGATGAAAGCTTCAAAGAAGAAAACCGATTACGGAAACGAGAGCATATCGTCCCTGAAGGGCGCGGACAGGGTCCGAAAGCGCCCCGGGGTCATTTTTGGCTCGGACGGGCTGGAGGGCTGCCAGCACGCCGTATTCGAAATACTCTCGAACGCTATCGACGAGGCGCGGGAGGGGTACGGAGATCTCATCATCGTCACCCGTTATGAGGACAAGTCCATTGAAGTCGAGGATTTCGGGCGCGGCTGCCCGGTCGACTACAACCCTGTTGAGCAGCGCTACAACTGGGAGCTTGTCTTTTGCGAGCTCTACGCTGGCGGTAAATACAAAACCAACGAGGGCGAAAATTACGAGTATTCGCTCGGTCTGAACGGTTTAGGTTCCTGCGCGACCCAGTACGCCTCCGAGTACATGGACGTCACGGTCTGGCGCGACGGGAAGAAGTACAGCCTGCACTTTGAAAAGGGCGAAAACATAGGCGGGCTTGAATCAGAGCCCGCGGACAGGAAGCAGACAGGCTCGCGCATACGCTGGAGGCCAGATATTGAGGTTTTCACGGAGATTGACATACCCGAGGAGTACTTCCTCGATATTTTGAAGCGGCAGGCGGTTGTGAACGCCGGGGTGACCTTCCGCTTCAGAAACGAGAAAAGCGGCAAGTTTGAGGTCACTGATTTTAAGTATGAAAACGGCATAATCGACTATGTCGCCGAGCTGGCCGGAGAGGATTCACTTACGCGGCCGGTGTTCTTTGAATCGGAGCGCCGCGGCCGCGACCGGGAGGACAAGCCCGAGTACAAGGTGAAGCTGTCGGCCGCCTTCTGTTTTTCAAACAGGACCTCCGTCACCGAGTATTACCACAACTCATCGTGGCTCGAGTACGGCGGAAGCCCCGAAAAGGCCGTCAGGAGCGCCTTTGTGTCGGCAATCGACGCATATCTGCGCAAAAACGGCAAATACCAGAAGAATGAGAGCAAAATAAACTTCGCCGACGTACAGGACTGCCTCGTTCTGGTCACAAACTGCTTTTCCACCTATACCTCATACGAAAACCAGACAAAGAAGGCTATAACGAATAAGTTTATTCAGGAGGCCATGACCGAGTTTTTCAAGGAAAACCTTGAGGTGTACTTTATCGAAAACCCCGCTGACGCGGAGAAAATCGCAGAGCAGGTGCTGATAAACAAGCGCAGCCGCGAGACAGCTGAGCGGACAAGGCTCAATATAAAAAAGAGGCTCTCGGGCGGCATCGACATCTCAAACCGCGTGCAGAAGTTCGTTGACTGCCGCACTAAGGACGTCAGCAAGCGCGAGTTGTATATAGTCGAGGGCGACTCGGCGCTGGGCGCGTGCAAGCAGAGCCGCGACGCGGAGTTTCAGGGCATAATGCCGGTCCGCGGCAAGATTTTAAACTGCCTTAAGGCCGATTACGCCAAGATATTCAACAGCGAGATAATTACCGACCTTCTAAAGGTTTTAGGCTGCGGCGTTGAGGTCAAGCATAAGCAGATGAAGGATTTAAGCTCCTTTGACCTGAATAGCCTGCGCTGGAGCAAAATAATAATCTGCACCGACGCCGACGTCGACGGCTTTCAGATTCGAACGCTGATACTCACTATGCTCTATCGTCTTGTGCCGACGCTCATTCAGAAGGGCTACGTCTACATCGCGGAGTCGCCGCTATACGAGATTGAGTGCAAAGGCAAAACCTATTTTGCCTACTCAGACCGCGAGAAGAACGAGATAGTAAGCAGCTTCAACGGAGCCAAGCACACGATAAACCGCTCCAAGGGACTCGGTGAGAACGAGCCGGAGATGATGTGGCTGACGACGATGAATCCCGAGACGAGAAGGCTCATAAAGGTCATGCCCGAGGACGCGAAAATCACAAGCGAGGTGTTTGAGCTCCTGCTTGGCGACAATTTAGCCGGTCGCAAGGAGCACATAGCCGAAAACGGCTACAAATACCTGGCCATGGCGGATATTTCATAAAAGAATAATAGCGGGATAAGACCCGCGCCCCTGGGCGTTTTTAATATTTGATGTATATCGGACATCGATGCAATAGAGGAGAAGAAACAGCAGTATGACATTTATCGACGTGCTTACGTTTATCGGAGGGCTCTCGCTCTTTCTCTACGGAATGAAGCTCATGGGAGACGGCTTTGAAAAGCAGGCCGGCTACAGGATGAAAAACATCCTGGAAAAGCTTACCTCCAGCCCTCTGAAAGGGGTTTTGATAGGCGCTCTGATAACCGCCATTATCCAGTCGTCGTCGGCGACAACGGTCATGGTCGTGGGCTTTGTAAACTCAGGCCTGATGAAGATTTCGCAGGCGACGGGCGTAATTATGGGCGCCAACATCGGAACCACCATAACGGCCTGGATTCTGAGCCTGACCGGTATCCGGGGCGACAGCTTTTTTATACAGCTGTTAAAGCCAAGTTCGTTTACGCCGGTACTGGCTTTAATCGGCATTATATTTACTCTTGGCTCAAAGAACCCGAGGAAAAAGAACATAGGCACGATTTTGCTCGGCTTTGCGGTTTTAATGTTCGGAATGGAGACAATGTCCGGCGCGGTAAAGCCTCTGAGGGAAGTTCCGGAGTTTACAAACATTCTGCTCAAGCTGTCAAATCCGCTGCTCGGAATTGCGGTCGGCGCGATTTTCACCTGCATCATCCAGAGCTCCTCGGCCTCAATCGGAATTTTGCAGGCCTTGGCGCTTGCGACAGGGGCGATACCATACCAGAGTGCGATTCCCATTTTGCTCGGCATGGATATAGGAACCTGCATAACCGCCATGCTCTCCTCGATTGGAGCGAACAGAAACGCGCGCACGGCGGCCCTCGTCCATCTCTACTTCAACATAATAGGCGTGGCAATTTTCCTGGTGCTCTTTAACCTGTTAAACCTTGTGTTCAGGTTCGATTTTCTGCCGATGCCCGCAACGCCGGTGGGCCTTGCTATGATAAATTCGCTGTTTAAGGTGTTTGCAGTCTGCGTACTTTTCCCGTTTTCAACGCAGCTGCAGAAGCTTGCCGCCGCCACAGTTGAGATAAGAAAGTACCACAAGGAAACAGAGTTTCTCGACCGCAGGCTTCTTTCCACACCCAGCATAGCCGTTGAACGCTGCCGCCAGCTCGCCTGCGATATGGCCAGGGACGCCAGGGACGCCCTCTTGCTGGCAATTAATAATGTGGTAAAGTACAACGAGAAGGACGCGGAGACAATCCGTGCCGCAGAGGAAAAGTCGGATATGTACGAGGACAGGCTCGGCAACTACCTCGTTGAGCTGAGCAGCCACAACCCTTCAAAGGACAATGTCGAGGATATTTCAATGCTGCTGCATATAATCGGCGATCTTGAGCGCATAAGCGACCACTCCGTAAATATTATGGAGGTGGCCGAGGAGCTGCATGACAAGAAGCTTAGCTTCTCTGAGGAGGCGCAGTCTGACATAAAGGTCATTTCCGCGGCCGTGGAGGAGATACTGAAGATGGCCATAGACGCCTTCTGCAGGGGAGATACCGAAGCTGCGAAAAGGGTCGAGCCGCTTGAGCAGGTTGTGGACGAGCTCTGTCTGGAGATGAAAAAGAGGCACGTTTTGCGGCTGCAGGACGGAAGATGTACGATTGAGCTGGGCTTTATCCTCGCGGACCTTCTCAACAATCTCGAGCGGGTTGCCGACCACTGTTCAAACGTGGCGCTTGGGCTTATCGAGATAAGCCGGGGCAATTACCTGATGCACGAGTATGCGCGGTCTCTACGCTACACCGGCAACGAGGATTTCAAAAATATGTACGAAGAGTATCGGGAGAAATACAACGTATAAATTAAACTTCACTTGGCGCATAGATGTGATATAATTTCAAACGCCGATAAGCTGCATCGCGTTTGCGCCGACCTGTGCCCGGTCGAAAAGCGCAATTGAGTTACGGACATGCCCGCGATTAAATCAGAAATAAAGGACGGTTAGCGTGGCAAGAAAAAAAGACGAACAGGCACCCAAAAAAGTGAATAATCCGGACGTGGTCGGGCTGCGGGCCGAGATACTGGAGCAGGGCATAACGGAAACTCTTGAAGTCAACTACATGCCCTACGCCATGAGCGTCATCGTCTCCCGCGCAATACCCGAAATAGACGGCTTTAAGCCCTCGCACCGCAAGATACTTTACACCATGTACAAGATGGGGCTGCTTACAGGCGGGCGCACGAAGTCCGCCAACATAGTCGGACAGACCATGCGACTTAACCCCCACGGAGACAGCGCCATCTATGAGACTCTTGTGCGCCTTTCAAAGGGGCACGAGGCGCTGCTTGCCCCCTTTGTCGATTCAAAGGGTAACTTCGGCAAAGTCTACTCGCGCGACATGGCCTACGCCGCCTCCAGATACACCGAAGCAAAGCTCGCTCCGATATGCAGCGAGCTGTTTCGCGACATAGACCAGGATGTCGTGGATTTCGTGGACAACTATGACGGCACGATGAAGGAGCCGACGCTTTTGCCGACCACATTCCCCAACGTGCTGGTTTCCGCCAACATGGGTATTGCCGTCGGAATGGCGAGCCAGATTTGCGGCTTTAACCTGGCCGAAGTCTGCCAGACGGCCATAGATTACATAAATGACCCGCTTCACAATATTATGTCAACCTTGCTTGCCCCGGATTTCTCAACAGGCGGGGAAATAATATACGACCCGGCCGAAATTGAGGCGATTTACAAAACGGGGCGGGGGAGTTTTAAGCTGCGCGCACGCTGGCGCTATATAAAAAAAGAGAACATAATAGAGGTCTACGAGATACCTTACTCCACCACCGTTGAAGCGATAATGGACAAGGTGGCGGAGCTTATAAAGCAGGGCAGGATAAAGGAAATAAACGATATGCGGGATGAGACCGATTTAAACGGCCTAAAGCTCGCCATCGACTTAAAGCGCGGCGTCGACCCGGAAAAGCTCATGCAAAAGCTCTTTAAGATGACGCCGCTCATGGACAGCTTCTCCTGCAACTTCAATATACTCATAGCCGGAATACCGAGGGTCATGGGCATAGCCGAGATACTCGACGAGTGGACGGCTTGGCGAATCGACTGTGTAAGGCGCCGCGTGTATTTCGAGCTGACGAAAAAGAAGGAAAAGCTCCATCTTTTAAAGGGCCTTAAGAGAATTCTGCTCGACATAGACAAGGCAATCAGCATTATACGCAACACCGAAGTGGAGGCCGAAGTCGTCCCGAACCTCATGATTGGCTTCGGCATAGACGAGCTTCAGGCCGAGTTTGTCGCTGATATTAAGCTGCGCAATATAAATAAGGAATACATCCTGAAGCGTGTAGAAGAGACTGAAACGCTTGAAAAGGACATAGCGGACCTTGAGGATTTACTGCAGAGCCGTCGCCGCATAAAGGCGGTGATTATCGAGGAGCTCAAAAACGTCATGAAGAAGTACGGCGCCCCCCGCAGGACGGGTATAGTTTACGCCGACGAGGTTGAGCATTACAGCGAGGAAGAGCATATAGAGGACTACGAGGTAAACATCTTCCTCTCGCGCGAGGGCTACTTTAAGAAGATAACCCCGCTCTCGCTGCGGATGGGCGGTGAGCAGAAGTATAAGGAAAACGACAGCCTGCTTCTCAGCTTTGAAGCGACAAACCGCGACGAGCTGCTTATATTTACGGACAGGCAGCAGTGCTACAAGGCAAAGGTTTCGGATTTCGAGGACACAAAGGCCTCGGCGCTCGGAACCTACCTGCCCTCGCATCTCGGCATGGATGCGGGCGAGAACGTGGTCTATATGGCGAACGCGAGGGACTACAAAGGCAGCCTTCTTTTCTTCTTTGAAAACGGCAAGGCTGCGCGCGTGCCCGTATCGGCATATGAGACAAAAGCAAACCGCCGCAAGCTCACCGGAGCTTATTCGGACAAGAGCCCGCTCAAGGCGGTAATTGAGCTTACCGAGGACATGGAAGTAGCCGTATATTCGACGGACGGCAGGGCTATCATATTCAATACGGCGCTGATAGCGCCCAAAACAACGCGCACCACGCAGGGCGTGTCGATTATGGCGCTTAAGGCAAGGCGCAAGCTGAAAAGCGCCCGACCGCTCTCGGCGACGGGAATACAGAATGTCTCGCGCTACCGTGTCCGCAATCTCCCCGCCGCGGGAGCGCTCCTTCGGGAAGAGGATTTGGAAGAAAAGCAGATGAGCCTTCTGTAGCGGCCTACTGCATTAGGTTAAGCTGAATGTGGGTTATTCCCCAAAAAGGGCTTAGCATACCTTATAATTCTTTACATTGTTTTTTCTATTCTCAGGCTGGCGGCATACCATGCTCGGCAGATGGTGACTGTGTATTAATGACTTGAAAGGAAATTGATTTTGAACGGCGGGACTAAGCGATATACACTGATGTTCCTGAAGATACTGATAGGCTCAATACTTGATGCCGCGGGCATCAGCTTTCTGCTCTATCAAAACGGGATAATTATGGGCGGCGTCATGGGCATTTCAATGATACTCAACCGGCTGCTTACGACACCGGTGGGCCTTGTTACCATTGCCCTGAACGTACCGCTTTTCATCCTCGCCTGGAAGAGGATAGGATCGAGCTTCTTCATCGGCTCGCTTATGGGGCTTGTTTTGAGCTCGGTCATACTAGACCTGTTTGGGCTTATTCCCCCCATAGTGCTCACGGAAAACCCCATTCTCGCCGGGATTTTCGGCGGCGTCGTAAGCGGGTTTGGGCAGGGCTTGATTTACGCTGCGGGCGGAAGCACCGGAGGGGTGGATATTGTGGCGAAGATTCTGCGCCATTACTTCCCCTATATAGACTACGGGAAGATAGTCATGGGGCTTAGCGCCGTTATTTTCATCGCCTATGCGGTGGTGTTTGAAGCGTACGAAAACTCGCTGTACTCGGTTTTTACGGCCTTTATAATTTCCAGGATGGTGGATACTGTACTGTATGGCCTAAACTATTCGAAGGTCTGCTACATCATCACCGAAAAGAGCGAAGAAGTAAGCAAGGCTATCACACAGGAACTCAGCAGGGGAGTCACAATGCTCTACGGGCGCGGGGCCTTTTCCGGCAGGGAAAAGATGATGCTGCTTTGCGCCATAAAGAAGCAGCAGATAATGGATTTAAAAAGAGTGGTCAAGCGCATAGACCCGGATGCATTTATGATAATTTCGGAGGCGCGCGAAGTGCTCGGCTACGGCTTCCAGTACCTGGAGGACAAGGCCTAGGGCGGGCGCGGCTTGCTTCGGACTGAAAACTTGTTGCATATTAACCTTAAACGGGTCAAGGAGGGTGCTGCTGTGAGGAGAATACTGTGCCTGCTTATACTTGCGGCTCTTTTGTCAGCGGCATCGGGCTGTTCCTCGATAATAGACGGCGAATACTATGCGGTCACGGACCACAAGGACGAAACCGGCATCGGCAGCGCCGACTCCGACGTAATAGAAGTAAAGACATATCAGGGCATTAAAACGGCCATCCTGACCTTTATCAAGGAAGGCAGGGAGCAGGGCGTCATCAAGGTCAGCGGCTACGACGGTGACGTTTCGGACGCCATATCGAAGGCAAGCCTTGAAATAATAACGGAGACCGCCATTGGCGCCTATGCCGTTGAATACATTACTCACAGCTATTCCCGAATCGTCTCCTACTATGAGGCTAACGTCTATATAAACTACAGGCGCACTCAGGAGCAGGTTAAGAATGTCATGTACTTAAACTATGTTTCGGCGGTGCAGAGCGCTCTCGGCACGGCGCTCGATGTGCAGAAGGACTACCTTGTTATCTCCATATCCTCCGAGCTTGTGACGCCTGAATATATCGAAAACTATATACGCGAATACTACAGGGAAAACCCCCATTCGGTAATTGCCCCGCCCGAAGCAGCGATTACCGTGTATGAAGGCGAGTTGCTTCCTAAAATACTGGAAATAGAGCTTGATTACCCTTATACGGCGGAGCAGAACGCGGAGATGAGAAGGGCTCTCAGCTTAAGGGCGCAAAGGCTCCTGCAGGGAGTGCAGGCACCCTCGGACGAATACACTGCCCTGAACATCTGCTCTGCGCTTATTTCGGCTGTCGGGTACTCGCAGGAGGGCTCGGACACCGCATACGGAACTATAGTGGACGGAACCGGGAACAGCGAGGGCTTTGCAATGGCCTATAAAGTGCTCTGCTCAATGCTTGGCGTAAAGTGCACGGTCGTGGAGGGTGAACTAGACGGCGAGAGGCATTTCTGGAACATCATTGGCCTTGACGGGTACTACTATCACGTGGACCCATCCATGTGCAAGCAAAACGGCATAAACACCGCGTTCTTGAGGTCTGATTACTACATGGAGCGTAATTACAGCTGGGATACCTCCGCGTATAAGGTCTGCGACGGCCCGCTGACCTATGATAAGCTCGTTTCCGAAAACCCAAGGTAACGGCTAACAATAATTGCAAAATCTTTACAAATTGTTAAATTTATGTACATAATTTGTACATATTTTCTCATTTATTTTAGGTAAAATATTAATGCGACGAAGTCCGGGAAGAAGATGAGTCTAGCGGAACGGGCTGCTAACAGGGGCGTGGCGCCCACCGGGAGGGTGCCACGCCCCCCGACTATAAAAACCGCATCTCTTATTGAGGGCGGTTTATTTTTTGTGTTTTTGTAAAGCTTTACTGAGACCGATAATGACTCAATATCATTAATTTACCAGGAAGATAATTTAACCCAATCGGCGAAAGGGGTAATAACGCACATTGAAGGGTTAAAATGCGGATAAAGGTCTAGGCATGCTGCAAAGCAATAACACCCGGGCCTTCGGCTCGGGTGTTACTTAGTTATACATTATTATATATAGTATCAGTTTGCTTCTTCTTTCAGCAGCTGCTCGACGCGATTGAGCTGTTCGGGTGTGTTTACGCCCAGGAGCTCTGAGCCTAGATGGCGGCGGCATACTCCAACTTTTTTCCCCTCGGACTTTAAAATCTCCGGCACGTCGGTGAGGTAGTACTCGCCCTGTGCGTTGTTGCGTCTTAGCTTTGAGAGGGCGCCAAGCAGGCTGGGAGCATCAAATATGTAAACCCCGCTGTTTAGCTCCCTGATTTTACGCTCCTCCTCGCTGCAGTCCCTGTGCTCGACCATTCTTAGGAAGCTGCCGCTTTCGTCCCTTACTATCCTGCCGTAATCTAGCGGCTCGTCTGATGTGCCGCTTAGTATGGTGCAGACGTTGCTTTCGCTAAAATGGGCTTCAACCAGCGCAAGCAGGCTCTCCCTCTTTATTAAGGGCATGTCGCCGCAGCAGACGAGAATGGAGCCGTCAAAGCCGCTGAGAGCCCCCGCCGCCGCCATCACCGCGTGCCCCGTGCCAAGCTGCTCGCTTTGCTCGGCGAAGGTGTAGCCAGGGAAGGCGGATATGACGGCCTCTTTTTTATAGCCGACGACTATGACTGTATTCCCCGCTCCGATAAAGTCTATGGCGGAGAGGACATAGGCGAGAAGCGGGCGGCCGGCAGCGACGCGCATGACCTTTGGAAGGTCGTGGGACTCGGAGTTAAGGCGCGTTCCCTTGCCCGCTGCGAGCACCACCGCCTTTAATTTTCTTTCCATCAATACACCCCGTTTGCGGTTAGATAGGTTTCAGTCAGTTCGTTAATCGGTTTAACCGAGAAGTCGTTTCTGTACATAAATGAGAACACTTCGCTCAGCGCGGGGAAGGCGCCAGAGCAGTGGATTGCAAGGTCCGCACGCTTATCCTCGAGGCCGAGCGGATAGGTTATTTCCCAGGGATAAAGCGTAGAATACTTTCCGTGGATTCTCAGGCTTGAGTCGCACCAGATGATAAGTCCCATATCCTCGGCCGCTTCTCCAAGCGCCTTTGTGTACTCGCCCTCAAGAGCTATGAGGACGCTTTTTATCCTCGCTGCCTCGAACAGGAGCTTTGAAGCCTCCTTGTAATCCTCGATTAGATTTTCGGAACAAATTAGGCCTATGCTGTGGCCATACGCCGCAATACGCCTTACAAGGTCGGCGTTTTCGCGTATTTCGTCGGCGGTAAAGAAAAAGCAGGCGGAATCCCCGTACAAAGTCAGTAGGTTCAGTACTCTTAAGGCCTCATCCCCCGCGCCGAAAAAGCTGAGGTAAACGCTTACTTCCGGGCGCGCCGGGCTGGTGGGCGTGGGGGTGGGAGTGGGAGTCGGGAACGGAGTCGGGGTCGGAGTCGGGGTGGGGGCGAAGGAGTCGAGAAACTCGGTGAAAAGCGCCTGCATCCTAGAAGCCGCGGCCCTTGCAAAGGCGCTGTCAGAAAGAACGGCGTCGGAGTTTGTTATCCTTATGAAGGGATATGTGGCAGGGTCGTTCACAACGGAATAGCCAAAGCCGAAAAACTCGCAAACCTCTTTGGCGGGCACATAAAAAGAGGTGTTTACCAATATGGCGCTATAAGAATAGGAGTTGTTTTCATCGTCGCGGGTCTCGCTGCCTATATTAAATCTGAGGAACTGCGACGTAGAATAAATTGTGGCTATCCTGTTTTTGCTGTCCGTAATATAATATGTCTTCAGTGCCGTGCTGTTAAAAATCGAAAGCGGCACATACATAACACCCTCATACTCGATTGGGACGGTGTCCTTTTTCAGGGGTTCCACCTTGTCGTTGATTACAATAAAATGATATGAACTTGTGGCGTCCGCCGTGGGCAGGGGCAGTATAATTGCAAGGCAAATTGCGCAAACTATAATGAATGCTATTTTCTTCACACCGTCTCACCCCTTTACTGGAGCAAATGTTATATAGATAGATATAAGTATATAATATCAAAAATCAAAAAACAAGCGCGGCTTTTGTGAAAGCCCCGCAAGTAAAATCGAGGCAATCGGCGGAGCTTGCCCATCTGCCTTCAAAAAAATTGAAAAACATTAGAATTTTGTATTGACAACAACTAATTCTTTTGATATTCTACTTGAGCGCCTTATGAAGGAACATGCCATAGGTGCGCAAAAATGCGATGAAGCGGGAGATTGCTCGAGTTTTCGAGGTAACTTTCGCAGAGTATGTCCGTGGGTTCCGGAGCTTAGGAGCCCAAGTAATCGGGCGGCTGAAAAATATCTGTACCAAAGCGTTTTCGCTGTATTGGCGTATATCGCTGTAACAGAGACATGCCGGCTCACCATGCCGGTAAGATTTTTGAGGCAGAATGATACGCACGGTTTAGTGTACAGAATTTTTCATCCGTACGCAGCACGACCAAAGGGTCGCATTACGTACGTTTTGAGGAGGAAAACCAATGGCAAAAGCGACAAAGAAAATCAGAATCAGACTTAAGGCCTACGACCACCAGCTCATCGACCAGTCGGCTGAGCGAATCGTTGAAACGGCCAAGCGCACGGACGCAAAGGTGTCAGGCCCCATCCCCCTGCCTACCAAGAAGGAGGTTATCACAATCCTTCGCGCGGTTCACAAGTATAAGGACAGCCGCGAGCAGTTCGAGCGCAGGACGCACAAGCGCCTTATCGACATCTTAAACCCCTCGCAGAAGACCATCGAGGCCCTTATGTCTCTTGAGCTTCCGGCCGGCGTTGAGATTGAGATAAAGCTTTAATTCCGGTGTTTGCCACGCCTTTGACCTGTCGGCCCGGTCACGATAGAAAACGTAGGCCGGCGCGTCCTCGGCTGACAAAAGCCCGCTAAGCAAGCTCAATACATTATTTTATTATGTCAGCACCAAGCCCGCCGGATTTGGGGCGGGCGGGTCATGTTGGCGGCGCAAAGGCGTCGTCAACCAATAACCTTAAAGGAGGAAATATTGCATGAACAAAGCAATAATCGGAAAAAAAGTCGGCATGACTCAGATTTTTGACGAGGCCGGCAAGGTCATTCCGGTTACAGTAATTGAAGCAGGCCCTTGTGTGGTCGTTCAGAAGAAGACTGTCGATAAAGAGGGTTATTCCGCGGTTCAGCTCGGTTTTCAGGACGTTGAGGAGAGGAAGCTGACCAGGCCCGAGATTGGACACCTGAAGAAAGCCGGTGTTCCGATGAAGAGGGTCCTTAAAGAGTTTAAGCTGGAGAACGCGGATTCTCTGAATGTAGGCGACGAAGTCAAAGTCGACATTTTCGCCGAGGGCGAGAAGGTGGACGTGACGGGAATAAGCCGCGGTAAGGGCTATGCCGGCGTTATTAAGCGCTGGAACGCGCGCAGGACCCCCGAAAGCCACGGCGGCGGCCCCGTCCACAGGCACGCCGGCTCCATGGGCGCAAACTCCAATCCGTCCCGTATTTTCAAGGGTAAAATCGGAGCAGGCCACATGGGCGCCGAGCAGGTCACGGTACTCAACCTCGATGTTGTCAAGGTTGACCCCGAACTGAACATGATTGCTGTGAGAGGTGCGATACCCGGCGCGAAGGGTAGCATCGTCTACATTAGAAATACGGTTAAGAAAAACAGGGTCAAGAACACTGTGCAGACTGTAAGCACGAACCCGCAGAAGAAGTCGGCCAGAGGCTGAGAGAGGAGAGATTTAGATGCCTACAACAAAGATGTATAATATGGCCGGCGAGCAGGTCGGAGAGATCGAGCTCAGCGAGGCTGTATTCGGAGTAGAGCCGAACGAGGCCGTTTTGCACGAGGCGGTCAAAAATTATCTCGCCAATCAGCGCCAAGGCACCCAGAGCGCGCTGACCAGAGGAGAAGTTTCCGGAGGCGGCAGGAAGCCTTGGCGTCAGAAGGGCACGGGACGTGCCCGCACGGGCTCTATCAGAGCTCCCCACTGGACGCACGGCGGCGTGGTATTCGCCCCCAAGCCCAGAGATTACAGCTACACAATAAATAAGAAGGCTAGGAGACTCGCCCTTAAGAGCGCTCTTTCCCTCAAGGCGCGGTCCAGCGACATAATTGTTATCGACGATTTGAAGATGGACGCCATAAAGACCAAGGAATTTAAACAGTTCCTGGACGCGGTTGAGGTCAGCGGCAAGGCTATGGTGGTCACCGCCGAGCCGAAGGAAAACGTAATAAAGAGTGCCCGCAATATCCCCGGCATAAAGACCACAATCGCGACTATCTTAAGCCCCTATGACATTATAAACTGCGACAAGTTTATAGTCGACGAGGCTGCACTCCGCCGGATTGAGGAGGTTTACGCATAATGAAATCGGCTTATGATGTCATTATTCGTCCTGTAATCACAGAGCAATCGATGGAACATGCCGATATTAAGAAGTATGTTTTCGAGGTTGCCAAGGACGCCAACAAAATAGAAATCGCCAAGGCTGTAGAAGAAATCTTTGGCGTTGAAGTCGAGAAGGTCACGACACTGCTCGTAAAGGGAAAGGAAAAGCGCGTCGGCGCAAATCCCAAGGGACGTACGGCCTCCTGGAAAAAGGCGGTTGTCAGGCTCACTCCCAAGTCGAAGACCATCGAGTTCTTTGAAGGGATGGTGTAATTAGATGTCTGTAAAAACCTATAAGCCCACAACTCCCTCGAGAAGACACATGACGGTGTCCGGCTTTGACGGAGTGGATAAGAAGGCAAAACCCGAGAGAAGCCTTGTTGAGATTCTCAAGAAGAGCGCAGGACGCAACAGCTACGGCAGAATAACCGTTCGCCACAGAGGCGGCGGCAACAAGCGCAAGTACAGAATCATTGATTTCAAGAGGAATAAGACCGACATGTTCGCAAACGTGCTGCGCATAGAGTACGACCCGAACCGCAGCGCAAACATAGCCCTGCTTGAGTATGAGGACGGCGAGCGCCGCTATATCATCGCCCCCATCGGCCTTAATACAGGCGACAAGGTTATTTCCTCCGTCCACGCCGACATTAAGCCCGGCAACACTCTGCCCCTTTCCGAAATACCCGTAGGTACCTTTATCCACAACATTGAGCTTTATCCCGGCAAGGGCGCTCAGCTCGTCCGCGCAGCCGGCGTAGCCGCTCAGCTCATGGCTAAGGAAAACGGAATGGCGCAGGTAAGGCTGCCCTCCGGCGAGTACCGCTATATCCGCCTTGAATGCAAGGCGTCAATAGGGCAGGTCGGCAACATTGACCACGCAAACGTCTCAATCGGTAAAGCGGGACGCAAACGCCACATGGGCATCAGGCCCACCGTTCGCGGCAGCGCCATGAACCCTGTTGACCACCCGCACGGCGGCGGCGAGGGCAAGTCCCCGATCGGACGTCCCGGCCCCTTAACCCCGTGGGGCAAGCCCGCACTCGGTTACAAGACGCGTAAGGCGAAGAACCGCTCCGACAGGTTTATCGTCAAGCGCCGCAACCAGAAGTAAGGAGGCTTAAAACTAAGTATGAGCAGAAGTATAAAAAAAGGCCCCTTCGCTGCACCTGAGCTGCTGAAGAGGATAGAGGAAATGAATAAAACCGGCGAAAAGAAGGTTCTCAAGACATGGTCGAGAGCCAGCACCATATTCCCCGCCTTCGTCGGTCATACGATAGCGGTCCACGACGGACGCAGGCATGTACCCGTATATATTACGGAAGATATGGTAGGACATAAGCTCGGAGAGTTTGCGCCGACAAGAACCTACAGAGGCCATGCCGGCAGCAAAACGGGCAGGTAAGGAGGTAGGCAGACATGGAAGCAAGAGCACAACTTAATTACGCTCGTATCTCCCCTCGGAAGGTCAAGATTGTCTGCGACCTCATTCGCGGTAAGGATACGAAGACAGCGACGGCAATTCTCATGCAGACGCCCAAGGCCGCCTCGGAGCTGTTGCTGAAGCTCCTTAAGAGCGCAGTGGCCAACGCCGAAAACAATCACCAGATGGATCCCGATAAACTCTATGTTGCGGAGACTTATGCTAATCCCGGTCCCATCCTCAAAAGGGGCAGGCCGAGAGCCCAGGGCAGATATTTCCGTATCAACAAGAGGACATCGCATATAACCATCGTCGTGAAGGAAAAGGAGTAAGTTATGGGACAGAAAGTTAACCCCCACGGCTTGCGTGTCGGCGTCATAAAGGATTGGGATTCCCGCTGGTATGCAAGGAACGAAAAAGTAGGCGACCTCATTGTCGAGGATTACAACATAAGGAAGTACCTGAAGAAAAAGCTTTATTCCGCAGGCGTTCCTAAAATTGAAATAGAGAGAGACAGCGCAAGGGTTAGAATTTTCCTCCACTGCGCCCGCCCCGGTATTGTCATCGGCAGAGGCGGAGCCGAGATAGAGAAGCTCCGCGAGGACATGGAGAAGTTCGTAGGAAAGCCCGTCTCTCTTAGCATAGTCGAGGTCAAAAACCCCGATACTAACGCTCAGCTCGTCGCGGAGAGCATAGCCTCTCAGCTTGAAAAGCGCATAAGTTTCCGCCGTGCCATGAAGAGCTCCATGTCCCGTGCCATGCGCCAGGGCGTAAAGGGCATTAAGGTCATGGTAAGCGGCCGTCTTGGCGGCGCCGAAATTGCGCGCAGCGAAAGCTATCACGAGGGCACCATACCCCTCCAGACACTCCGCGCGGACATCGAGTACGGCTTTGCCGAGGCTGACACAACCTACGGCAAGATTGGCGTAAAGGTATGGATTTACAAGGGCGAGATACTCAGCCAGACGCTCAGAACGACACCCCGCACCATGGACACAAGCAAGCCTCCCAGGGATCGCAGGAGAGACCGCCGCGGCGGCGGGAGAGCCTCTCAGGGAGCAGCGCGCCAGGGCGGAGCCAATACCAGTCGCGGCGCAGCGAGCAGAGGCGGAGCTGCCCCCAGAGAAGGAGGTAAAGCATAATGCTTCTCCCAAAGAGAGTAAAATACCGTAAAGTTCAAAGAGGACGCATGAAGGGCGTTGCCACCCGCGGCAATAGCTTGACATATGGCGATTACGGCCTGAAGGCGATGGAGCCCGGCTGGGTAACCAGCAATCAGATTGAGGCGGCCCGTATTGCCATGACGCGTTACACAAGGCGTGGCGGTAAGGTCTGGATAAAGATATTCCCCGACAAGCCCGTCACGAAGAAGCCTGCCGAAACCCGAATGGGCTCTGGTAAAGGTTCTCCCGAGTTCTGGGTAGCGGTAGTCAAGCCCGGCAGAGTTATGTTTGAGATGAACGGCGTCAGCGAGGAAGTCGCTAGGGAA
Organism: Clostridiales bacterium; assembly: GCA_012838345.1. Classification (GTDB taxonomy): domain Bacteria; phylum Bacillota; class Clostridia; order Oscillospirales; family Oscillospiraceae; genus DUPK01. Next base: position 19,765 of record DUPK01000063.1, read on the forward strand.
GCACTGCGTCTCGCCGCCCATAAACTGCCGATAAAGGCTAAGTTCATTAAGCGTGATTCTGAGACAGGTGGTGAACAAGATGAAGGCAACTGAAGTACGTCAGATGAGCGTACAGGAGCTCAACGCTAAGTTGGTAGAGCTAAAGCGCGACCTGTTTTATCTCCGTATGCAGCACGCTACAAACCAGCTTGACAACCCCAGCAAGATTAAGGAAGTTAAGAGAGACATTGCCCGAGTCCAGACCATTATGCGAGAAAAGCAGCTCGAGGGTAAGGAGGTAAGCTAAATGACGCAGAGAACAACTTCCAGAAAGACCAGAGTCGGCAGGGTCGTTTCCGACAAAATGGATAAGACCATCGTAGTAGCGGTCGTGGACAGCGTGGCTCATCCTCTTTATAAGAAAATCATGAAGAGAACCTACAAGCTGAAGGCACACGACGAAAACAACGAGTGCCGCGTCGGCGATATAGTCGAGGTAATGGAAACCCGTCCCCTTTCCAAAGAAAAGAGATGGAGACTCGTTCAAATTATAGAGAAGGCAAAGTAAGGAGGCCGACCAATGATACAACAGGAATCATATCTTAAGGTCGCCGACAATACAGGCGCCAAAGAGATAAAGTGCATTAGAGTTCTGGGCGGCTCCAAGAGGAAATACGGAAACATCGGCGATGTAATCGTTGCCTCTGTACGCAAAGCAGCCCCAGGTGGCACCGTCAAGAAGGGCGATGTCGTTAGAGCCGTCATAGTCCGCAGCGCAAGAGGCGTCCGTCGTCCCGACGGCACCTATGTCCGCTTTGACGAGAATGCGGCCGTTCTTATAAGAGAAGACAACAATCCGAGAGGTACACGTATATTTGGACCGGTAGCTAGAGAGCTCAGAGACAAGGACTTTATGAAGATTCTCTCTCTTGCTCCTGAAGTCATATAGGAGGGTATTGCAATGCATGTAAAAAAAGATGATCTCGTTGTCGTACTTTCCGGCAAAGACAAGGGCAAGAAAGGCAAGGTCCTGGCCGCTTTCCCCAATGACGGCAAGCTGATTGTCGAGGGTGTCAATGTCGCATCCAGGCACCAGAAGCCCCGCAAGCAGGGCGAAGAGGGCGGAATCATCAAGAAGGAAACCCCCATCTACGCCAGCAAGGTAATGCGCGTTTGCCCGAAGTGCTCTCAGCCCACCCGCGTTGCGCACAAGATACTTGAAGACGGTACCAAGACACGCGTCTGCAAAAAATGCGGCGCATCAATATAAGGAAGGAGTGACGTAATTATGAACAGAATGAAGAAGAAATACGTTGAAGAAGTCGCTCCCGCTCTTATGAAGAAGTTCGAGTACAAGAGCCCGATGCAGATTCCCCGGATTGAGAAGATCGTAATCAACGTAGGTTGCGGCGACGCAAGGGACAACGCAAAGGCGCTTGACGCGGTGGTAAAAGACATAACCACCATAGCCGGTCAGAAAGCCGTAGTCACCCGGGCTAAGAAGTCCGTTGCAAACTTCAAGGTCAGAGAGGGAATGCCTGTCGGTGTGAAGGTAACTCTGCGCCAGGACAGAATGTGGGATTTCCTCGATAAGCTGTTCAACGTGGCGCTTCCCCGCGTCCGCGACTTCCGCGGCATCAGCCCCAAGTCCTTCGACGGCAGAGGCAACTATGCCCTGGGCGTCAAGGAGCAGCTTATATTCCCCGAAATCGACTACGACAAGATTGACAAGATACGCGGCATGGACATAGTTATCTGCACCACCGCGGAGACCGACGAAGAGGCAAGAGAGCTTTTGACCCTTATGGGCGCTCCCTTCGCACAGGCATAGGAGGAGAGACAATGGCTAAAAAGTCAATGATTATAAAGCAGAAAAGAGAGCCGAAGTTCTCTACCCGCAGATACAACCGCTGCAAAATCTGTGGCCGTCCGCACGCTTACCTCAGAGATTTCGGCGTCTGCCGTATCTGCTTCCGTGAGCTTGCATACAAGGGACAGATCCCAGGCGTCAGAAAGGCAAGCTGGTAAATCGCAGTTGATTTTATTGTCCAAGCGGTGCCGGGAAGTTAAAGCCCCGCCGCCCGGACACTGGTTTTCGCCTTAATGACTGCGATTCGGCCTAGTATTACATTTTTTCAATGCCGTCTGCTATACTGCGGCACGCGGCAGTAACGAAACAGACAACCGATGGCGAAAGGTCATTGCAGATGCTTTGAAACCGCGCCACGAAAACAGCCTTCGGCTGTAACTCTATTAAGGAGGACTAATTAATGCAGATTACGGATCCAATCGCGGATTTCCTGACCAGAATCAGGAACGCCAATTCCGCAAAGCACGATACCGTTGATATCCCCGCCTCCAACGTAAAAAAGGCGATGGCCGAGATTCTTCTTGAGGAAGGCTATATTAAGAACTTCCAGATAATCAACGACGGCGCTCAGGGTATCATCCGCATCACACTCAAGTACAATAACGGCAAGGAAAAGGTCATTTCCGGCCTTCGCAGAGTATCAAAGCCCGGCCTTCGAGTCTATGCAGGAGCCGACGAGCTCCCGAGCGTACTCAAGGGGCTTGGCATTGCTATCATTTCAACTTCCAAGGGCATCATGACCGACAAAAAGGCTCGCCAGGAGCATGTCGGCGGAGAAGTCCTTGCGTTTGTGTGGTAAGGGGGAGTAGCTAAAATGTCGAGAATAGGAAGAGCTCCCATAACCATTCCCGCCGGAGTTGATGTGAAGCTTGATGACTCTGTAATTACCGTAAAAGGGCCCAAGGGCACACTGACCAAAGCAATTAACCCGGAGATAAAGGTAGATATTCAGGATGGCGTGATTCACGTCACACGTCCGTCCGACGACAGGACCCACCGCTCGCTGCACGGCCTGACCCGCACGCTCATTAGCAACATGGTTACGGGTGTTACGCAGGGTTTCAGCAAGGAGCTTGAAATCAACGGCGTCGGCTACAGGGCCCAGAAGCAGGGCAAGCAGCTTGTGATGAACCTTGGTTATTCGCATCAGGTTTTTGTCGATGAAATCGACGGGATACAGATTGACGTCCCCAATCCGAACAGGGTTGTGATCAGCGGAATTGACAAGCAGCTTGTCGGTCAGTTCGCCGCGGACGTAAGAAGCAAGAGACCGCCCGAGCCGTATAAGGGCAAGGGCATCAAATACGCTACCGAGGTCATCCGCCGCAAGGAAGGAAAGACCGGAGCTAAGAAGTAAAGGAAGGTGTGCCTAAATGATTAAAAGACCGGATACAAACGCAAAGCGCCTAGCGCGCCATAAAAGGGTCCGTGCGAAAATCTCAGGTACGCCTGAGAGACCCAGACTCAATGTTTTCAGAAGCAATGCCAACATCTATGCCCAGATAATCGACGATGTAAACGGAGTAACTCTCTGCTCAGCCTCCTCCAACGAAAAAGGTTTCGAGGGCGACGGCAGCAACTGTGAAGCCGCGAAGAAGGTCGGCCTGATGATAGCCGAGCGCGCCAAGGAAAAGGGCGTAACAGCTGTGGTGTTCGACCGCGGCGGCTACATTTACCACGGCCGCGTAAAGAGCCTGGCAGAGGGCGCCCGCGAGGGCGGACTCGAGTTTTAAGGGGAGGAGATAGACTATGGCTTACAATAGAGACAGACGTGAGGAAGCACAGCCAGAGTTCACCGAAAAGGTAGTTTCTCTGAACCGTGTATCCAAGACCGTTAAAGGCGGCCGTATTTTCAAGTTCTCTGCGCTCTGCGTCGTAGGCGACGGAAAGGGCAGGGTAGGTTACGGCCTCGGCAAGGCCTCCGAAATTTCCGAGGCAATACGCAAGGGCATAGAGGACGCTAAAAAGAATATAGTAACCGTGACACTTTCGGGCACGACAATTCCGCACGAGGTTATCGGCAGATTCGGAGCCGGCAGAGTCCTGCTCAAGCCTGCTGCCCCCGGTACGGGAGTTATAGCCGGAGGTCCCGTGCGCGCAGTCGTCGAGGCCGCCGGTATTAAGGACATTCGCACCAAGTGCCTGCGTTCCAACAATCCCCAGAACGTTGTAGCCGCTACAATGGAGGGACTCAAGAACCTGAGAGACGCCGAGCAGGTAGCAAAAATTAGAGGAAAGACCCCCAGCGAAATCCTGGGTTAGGAGGGCTAGACATGGCAAACCTTAAAATCACGCTTGTAAAAAGCCTAAATGGCAGGCTCGATAAGCATATCGCAACCGCCAACTCGCTCGGGCTTAGGAAAATAGGCGACGAAACCGTGCAGCCCGACAACGAGCAGACCAGAGGTAAGATAGCAAAGATAGGCTATCTGCTCAAAGTTACCGAAGAATAGGAGGTGCAGGCATGAAATTACATGAACTTGCCCCGGCCAAAGGCTCAACTCATGAAGCCAAGAGAAAGGGAAGAGGCACAGCTTCCGGACACGGTAAAACCGCAGGCCGCGGCCATAAGGGGCAGAAGGCCCGCAGCGGCGGCGGCGTCAGGGTCGGCTTTGAAGGCGGACAGATGCCTCTCGCCAGGCGCGTTCCCAAAAGGGGCTTCAACAACATTTTTGCAAAGCCTCTTGAGACAGTAAACATTTCACAGCTCAATCGCTTTGAAAACAACGCGGTCGTAGGAGTCGAGGAACTTCTTGCTGCAGGCATCCTCTCGAAATGCCGGTACGGTGTCAAGATTCTTGGCAACGGAAACCTCGAAAAGCAGTTGACGGTCAAGGCTTCCGCCTTCTCCGAGACGGCTAAGCAGAAGATAGAGGCCGCAGGCGGGAAGGCGGAGGTGGTATAAGGTGTTTCAGACCTTTCGCAATGCATGGAAAATAGAAGAGCAGAGAAAAAAGATAGTCTTTACGCTTTTCATTATCCTGCTTTACCGTATAGGCAACGCCGTACCTGTTCCCTTCATCAACACCGCGCTGCTTGCGCAGTATTTTGACAGCCTCTCTAATACGGTTCTCGGACTTTACAATGTCATGTCAGGTAACGCATTTTCGCAGGCGACCATTTTTGCGCTCTCGATACAGCCGTATATTAACGCCTCGATTATTATGAACCTGCTGACCATTGCCATCCCCGCTCTGGAAAGACTCCAGAAGGAGGGCGGCGAAGAGGGCAGAAAGAAAATCGCCAGCATCACGCGTTATGCCACGGTAGGCATCTCCCTGCTGCAGGGTCTGGCTTATTACTATCTGATAGCGAACAACGGCTTTCTCGTCTCCAGCGGCGTTTGGGAAGCCTGCGTAATAATCATCAGCTTTACGGCGGGCTCCGCCCTGCTCATGTGGATGGGCGAACAGATTACGGAGTTTGGCATAGGAAACGGCATCTCGATTATCCTCTTTGTAGGTATCGTTTCCCGCTTCCCCGCCAACGCCATCAGCCTGGTAACAAACCTTGCCAAGGGACAGTTAAGCTGGCTGGCCTTCATCGGAATCATAATCGGCATCATAGCAATCATCGCACTCATCGTGTTTGTGACAAATTCCGAGAGAAGGATTCCGGTACAGTATTCAAAGCGCGTTGTCGGGCGTAAAATGTATGGAGGACAGAGCACTCACCTGCCTATAAAGGTGAATATGTCGGGCGTTATCCCGATTATCTTCGCTCAGTCCATCGCCATGCTGCCCGCCACAATAGCGAACTTTTTCCCGGCTCCCGCTGAGGGCAGCTTCTGGCACAGCGTCTTAAAAGCGATAGATTCAACTTCAGTTTTCTATATTATAATTTACTTCCTGCTGATAATTGGCTTTAGCTACTTCTACGCAACAGTTCAGTTTAATCCGATAGAGGTATCCAACAACCTGAAGAAGAACGGCGGCTTTATCCCCGGCTTCCGCGCGGGTAAGCCGACCTCCGAGTTCATTGCAAAAGTCCTAAACAAGATAACGCTTTTCGGTGCAATTTACCTGGGCATAATCGCGATTTTGCCTCTTGTCTTCAGTAACGTGACACAGCTCACCGGCATTGCGCTCGGCGGCACGTCCATCGTCATAGTTGTAGGTGTTGCACTTGAAACCGTTCAGGCCATGGAAGCGCAGATGCTCATGCGTCACTACAAGGGCTTCCTGGAATAAGATGAGGGAAGTGTGTTCATGAACCTGATTCTACTCGGAGCACCCGGTGCCGGAAAGGGCACGCAGGTTGAGTTTCTTACAAAAGAGAGGGGCCTGCCCTCGATTTCTACGGGAAATATCCTCAGGGCAGCCATCAAGGAAGGCACGCCCATCGGACTTAAGGCCCAGGAATATATTTCGTCGGGCAGGCTTGTCCCCGATGAGGTCATAATAGGCATCGTCAAGGAGCGCCTATCGCAGAAGGACTGTGAAAACGGCTTCATCCTTGACGGGGTGCCGAGGACCATCGGGCAGGCCGAGGCATTGGAGAAGGCGGGCATTGAGATTACCGCCGCCATACTGCTTGACGTGCCCGATAATATGATTGAACAACGTATGGCTGGCCGCCGTACCTGCATAGGCTGCGGCGCCACCTATCACGTCGTTACTAAGCCGCCCAAAAAGGAGAACGTATGTGACGAATGCGGCGGCGAACTCACAAGGCGCAAGGACGATGACCCCGAGACGGTCAGAACAAGGTTAAAAGTCTATCACGAGGAGACCGAGCCCCTTGTTGACTTCTACAGAGAGAGGGGAAAACTCTTTGTGGTGGACGGCTCCCGCAGCCCTGAGGAGACAAACGCCCAGGTGCTGGAAGCTTTGGAGAAATTAAAGTGATTCAGATCAAATCCGCAAAGGAAATTGAGATGATGCGCCGTGCCTGCGCTATCACAGCGGCTGCCCGCGCTTTAGCAGGGAAATTGATAGCGCCCGGCGTAAGCACTTCTGAGATTGACAAAGCTGTGCATGACTACATAGTCATGCAGGGGGCGGTACCTTCCTTTCTGAACTACAACGGTTACCCGAAGAGCATCTGCATCTCAATAAACGACGAGGTGATACACGGAATACCGGGTAGCCGTGTGGTTGAAGAAGGCGACATTGTCAGCGTTGATGTGGGAGCCTTTATAGGCGGTTTTCATGGAGACTGCGCCGCAACCTTCATAGCGGGCGAGGCGGACGAGAGCGTGAAAAGGCTCGTCGAGGTCACTCGGCAGTGCTTTTTCGAGGGGCTCCGGTTCGCGCGCCCCGGCTATCGGGTGTCGGACATCTCCCACGCTATCCAGATTTATGCGGAATCCTTTGGGTATTCCGTGGTCAGAGATTACGTCGGACACGGCGTGGGTGCAAAGCTCCACGAGGACCCTCAGGTCCCGAACTTCGGAAAACCGGGCCACGGCCCGCGGCTCATTCCGGGAATGACTTTGGCCATCGAGCCTATGATAAACATGGGAGAGCCTAACATACGGCTTTTGAGTGACGGATGGACTGTGGTAACAGCAGACGGTAAGCCGTCGGCGCACTATGAGAACACTGTTCTTATTACAAACGGTGAACCGGAAATATTGACGGTGGTCGACGGGAAATGCTGATGGAAATCGAAAAATCCCATATTGTGATTTCCCTTGCCGGAAGAGATAAAGGAGAGCTGTTTTTTGTTTTGGACAGGGACGCAAGGAGCGTACTGTTGGCGGACGGAAAAATAAGAAAGGTGGAAAAGCCGAAGCACAAGAACATAATGCACGTCCGCTTCGTGGCTGAAAGCGATTCCGAAACCGCCAGAAAAATAAAAAACGGAGGCAAGGTTTCAAACAAGGAGTTAAGAAATACGCTGGCTGCCTTCAGAGCCGGCGCAGGAAATGATAAGGGAGGAACATACGTTTGGCAAAAGACGATGTAATCGAGCTTGAGGGCAGGGTTATTGAATCGTTGCCCAACACGATGTTCACGGTTGATATCGGCAACGGACATACTATACTGGCACATATTTCCGGGAAACTCAGGATGAACTTCATCCGCATACTCCCAGGCGATAAGGTGACGGTACAGATGTCGCCGTACGACCTGACTCGTGGCCGTATAACGTGGAGAAGCAAGTAAGTCTGAAAGCGGGTACGCGCCCGTTTTGCGACGGACTAAACATGGAGGTTATAAAAGATGAAAGTCAGACCATCAGTCAAGCCCATGTGCGAAAAATGCAAGATTATAAGGCGCAAGGGCAAGGTCAGGGTAATCTGCGACAATCCTAAGCACAAGCAGAGACAGGGTTAAAATAAAGTTCATATTCCGTTAGATGCTGGTCTAAACAGAGAGATTTTGTCTGGTCCGCCGATATTCTGGATAAAATTCAGAGTAAAAGCGCTGCGCCGACGAAACTCGATCTGAAGTCCGGACATTTCGGTGTGAACACGCCAAACGGCCGCGTAGCTAACCACAGCGTACACATTTGAACCCGTGTTGAACGGGCCGGTTTCGGCGCACACGTACCGCGCCCTGAAGGGCAAGCGCGGATTTAAGTGTGTATGCTGTGGTTACGCGGCCGAACCGGAACCAGGAGCCCGCGGGAAAAGCGGTCTCTAACGAACAATCGTTTTAACTTAAACGAAAGGAATGATTAAAAAAGTATGGCGAGAATTTCCGGCGTTGATTTGCCTAAGGACAAAAGGATTGAGGTAGCCCTCACCTATGTCTACGGCATTGGCCAGAAAAGAGCGAAAGATATACTCGCGGCTACGGGAATCAATCCCGATACCAGAGTAAAAGACCTGACCGGAGAGCAGGAGGCTCAGCTGCGCGAGTTTATCGATAAGAACTATATTGTCGAAGGCGACCTGAGAAGATCCGTTGCACTGGATATAAAGAGGCTTATCGAGATAGGCTGCTACAGAGGCTTCCGTCACAGGAAGGGGCTTCCCGTCAGAGGTCAGCGTACAAAGACTAACGCGCGCACGCGCAAGGGTCCGAAGAGAACAATTGCCAATAAGAAGAAGTAAGGGAGGGATATGTAAATGGCAAAGAATGTAAAGCAACGTGTCAGAACAAAGCGCCGTGAAAGAAAGAACATCGAAAAGGGCGCGGTGCATATCCGCTCCTCGTTTAACAACACTATGGTAACCATAACCGATACAAACGGCAACGCCATAGCCTGGGCATCCTCCGGCGGAATGGGATTCCGCGGCAGCAGAAAGTCCACACCCTTTGCGGCTCAGACTGCCGCCGAGGCAGCGGCGAGGGCCGCCATGGAGCATGGACTCAAGACCGTCGAGGTCTTTGTCAAGGGCCCCGGATCCGGCCGCGAAGCTGCGATTCGCGCTCTCCAGTCCGTAGGCCTTGAGGTAACCATGATTAAAGACGTAACACCTATCCCGCACAATGGCTGCCGTCCGCCTAAGAGACGCCGCGTTTAAGGAGGAAATGTAGTATGGCAAGATATACAGATGCAGTATGCCGCCTTTGCCGCAGAGAGGGCCAAAAGCTCTTTTTGAAGGGTGACAGATGCTATACAGATAAGTGCGCAGTCGTTAGACGCTCCTATGCGCCTGGTCAGCATGGCCAGAGGAGGGCAAAGGTTTCCGAATACGGCAACCAGCTTAGAGAGAAGCAGAAGGCAAAGAGATATTACGGTGTTCTGGAGAGACAGTTTGAGGGTTACTTCGAACTTGCTTCCAAGAGGAAGGGGCAGACCGGCGAGAACCTCCTGTCCATCCTTGAGAGCCGACTTGACAACGTGGTTTACAGACTTGGCTTTGCCATGTCCCGCGCCGAGGCAAGGCAGCTTGTCCGACACGGACACTTCACCGTAAACGGAAGGAAGGTCAACATCCCTTCCTATCTCGTGAAGCCCGGCGAAGTTATTACGCTCAAGGAATCTTCCAAGAGCCTTGAGAAGATTAAGTCGGTCGTAGAGGCCAACTCCTTCCGCCAGCCGCCGAAGTGGCTTGATTATGACAGGGACAACTTGGTGGCAAAGGTTGTAGCACTTCCCACCAAGGAGGACATCGATCTGCCTATTCAAGAGCATCTCATCGTTGAGCTTTATTCTAAGTAATATACAGCCCTCGTTATTGGTAAGCTGGAATAATATGCGTGTCTTTATAAGAGCGCACAGGAGGAGGGTATCAGATTTATGGTAGAAATAGAAAAGCCGCGTATTGAATGTTTTGAAGACCCCGGCGACGAATCCTATGGCAAGTATGTGGTTGAGCCGCTCGAGCGTGGATATGGCACCACTTTGGGGAACTCGCTCAGAAGGATACTCCTATCCTCACTGCCCGGCACCGCTGTAACATCAATTAAAGTGGCGGGCGTGCCGCACGAGTTTTCGACAATTCCCGGTGTCAAAGAAGATGTCACGGAGATAGTGCTGAACGTAAAAAGCATAATCGCAAGACTTCATTGCGATGGACCGAAGACAGTATATATTGAAGCCACTGGAGAGTGTGAAGTCAAAGCCGGCGACATCAAGACGGACAGCGAGGTTGAAATACTAAACCCCGATCTCCATATAGCTACGCTTGGCCCGGACGCGACGCTCAACATGGAGCTTACAATCGGGAAAGGACGCGGGTATGTCCCTGCCGAGCGCAACAAGCCTCAGCAGGCGGTCATCGGCGTAATCCCGGTGGACTCCGTCTACACTCCGGTTTTGAAGGTCAACTACAATGTTGAGAACACGCGCGTCGGGAATATGACTGACTTTGATAAGCTCACAATTGAAGTCTGGACGAATAAGACCATTTCGGCAAGGGATGCAATATCGCTTGGCGCGAAGATTCTCTGCGACCATATAGCCCTGTTCACCAACCTGAGCGAAAATGTTGGTAAGAGCTCCACGGTCGTTGAGAAGGCTGAAACGCAGCGCGATAAGATACTGGAAATGACCATTGAGGAAATGGACCTCTCGGTGCGCAGCTTCAACTGCTTAAAGCGTGCCAATATCAACACAGTAGAGGATCTCATAAGCAAGACCGAAAGCGAAATGATGAAGGTCAGAAACCTGGGCCGCAAGTCGCTGGAAGAGGTCGTAAACAAGCTGGCAATGATGGGGCTTAGCCTTGCCAAAGAAGATAACAATTAACTCTTTACGAGGAGGAGAAATATAATGCCCGGAAGACGGAAACTCGGAAAGCCAACCGACCAGCGCATGGCCATGCTCAGGCAGCAGGTTACTGCGCTTCTCGAGAACGGCCGTATGGAGACAACCGTGACGAGAGCTAAGGAGGTTGCGCCTCTAACCGAGAAGATGATAACCCTTGGAAAGACGAACACGCTCGCCTCCCGCCGTCAGGCACTGGCATTCATCACGAAAGAGGACGTCGTCACCAAGGTTTTCAACGAGATTGCGCCCAGATATAAGGAGCGCAACGGCGGCTACACACGCATTACACGCATCGGACCCCGCAGGGGCGATGCAGCCGAGATGGCTATAGTCGAATTGGTTTAACGGCAAAACTTTTAATAGAGAGAGCCGCACATGCCTGTGCGGCTCTTTTTGTGCTAAGTAATAGAGTCCTTGGGGAACGAAATTACCAATTAAGTAATATCCGGACAGCGCATTATAAAAGCAAATCCGCCTTGTCGGCGCAGGTTTAAGGGGCTTTAAAGCCCGGATGCGCTCATAAACCGCTTGACCCCTGCTCAAAAACTGCCTTGCCTTAAGCTGAATAATTTTTCCGCTTCCCTCAAAAAATAGCCACAAGGAGGCGGAAGAAATGAAAATGACGAAAAAGGAGTACGGGGAATATGTGAAAAAGAAATCCCCGAACTCCAATTTGTTTGCAAACGTTCTGAAGGCGTTTGTAAGCGGCGGGATAATCTGCGCAATCGGCGAGGGGATTTTGCACCTGTACACGGGCTGTGGCCTCGGTACGGACGAAGCAGCCTCCGCCACCTCAATCTCGCTTGTCTTTCTCGGCGCGCTGTTGACGGGGCTCGGAGTATATGACAAGATGGCAAAGTTCTCCGGGGCGGGCACGCTGGTGCCGATAACCGGCTTTGCAAACTCCATAGTCTCGCCGGCGCTTGAGTTTAAAAGTGAGGGCTTTGTCACCGGCACGAGCGCGAAGATGTTCGTAATAGCAGGTCCGGTTCTCGTTTTCGGAATATCGGCCTCTATAATCTATGGAATACTTCTTGCGATAATAAAATAAAAACAGTGAGGGGGCGGGCTGACGCTCCCTCACTGTTTTGTATGCAATAGACCTGACTTAGTATGCTACGCCCTGTGCAAGCATGGCGTTTGCAACCTTCATAAAGCCTGCTATGTTCGCGCCGACGACCAGATTGTTTTCGTGTCCGAATTCCTTAGCGGCCGCGCTTGCGTTTCTGTAGATGTCCGTCATTATGTGCCTGAGCCTCTGGTCGACCTCTTCGAGCGTCCAGGAGAGCCTGATGGAGTTCTGGGACATCTCAAGCCCCGAGCAGGCGACGCCGCCGGCGTTCGAGGCCTTGCCGGGTGCGTAGACCAGGCCGTTTTTCAGGAAGATTTCGACAGCCTCGGGTGTGCAGGGCATGTTAGCGCCCTCGCCGACAGCCCAGCAGCCGTTCTTTACGAGGGTCTTCGCCGCTTCACCGTCAAGCTCGTTCTGTGTGGCGCAGGGGAGCGCGATGTCGCACTTTATACTCCAAATCCCGGAGCAGCCGTCCTTGTACTCAGCGTCCGGATGATACTTCTGATATTCATAAATCCTCTTGCGCTCGACTTCCTTAATCTTCTTTACAGCCTGAAGGTCGATGCCGTTTTTATCATATATATAGCCGGTGGAGTCGCACATGGCGACTACTTTTGCGCCAAGCTGCTGGGCCTTTTCGCAGGCGTATATTGCGACGTTGCCCGCGCCGGAGATAACTACCGTGGCGCCTTCGAAGGACCTGCCCTTGATTGATTTCATGGCCTCGTCCATGAAGTAGCACAGACCGTAGCCGGTAGCCTGCGTTCTCCCGATGCTGCCGCCGTATGTAAGACCCTTGCCCGTCAGAACGCCGGTGAACTCGTTGGCAAGCCTCTTGTACATGCCGTACATAAAGCCTATCTCGCGGGCGCCCACTCCGATGTCGCCTGCCGGCACGTCGGTGTCGGGGCCAATGTGTTTAGAAAGCTCAATCATAAAGCTCTGGCAGAAGCGCATAATCTCCCCGTCCGATTTTCCCTTCGGGTCGAAGTCGCTGCCACCCTTGCCGCCGCCCATGGGAAGTCCCGTAAGCGAGTTTTTGAAAATCTGCTCGAAGCCGAGGAACTTTATTATGCTAAGGTTGACTGAAGGATGGAACCTGATGCCGCCCTTGTAGGGGCCGATTGCGCTGTTAAACTGAACCCTGTAGCCCCTGTTGACCTGAACTTCGCCCTTATCGTTTATCCAGGGAACCCGGAAGATAATCGTTCTCTCGGGCTCGACTATTCTCTCGAATATGCCCGCCTCGAGGAACTGCGGGTACTTCTCCGCGACGGGCTCAAGGGATTCGAGCACCTCTCTGACGGCCTGGAGAAATTCCGGCTCATGGGAGTCGCGCTTTACGACCTGGTCATAGATTTTCGCTAGCTTATTCAAAGTTACTACCTCCAAAATATAATCTGGCTGATATGGCTTTAAGCTCAGCCATATAGCTGGCAATACCAAATTAGCGCAGCTCAAATGGCAAACTGCGGCAATAATAGACGCAGCGTCTTTAATAAAATACAAACCAAACACATTATAATGTATCGCTTCTGTAAAGTAAATAAAAAACAGCGGATTTTTGCAAGTTTTTTCTCGAAGCTTGCAATATGATAGAAAAATAATACTATAAAGACAAGGGCAAATTTTAAGAGCCCGCCGCGAAGGCAGGCCCTTATGTGCTTTTAAGAAGAAGTGTAATTGAGTTAACAATTGCCAGTTTTTCATATTTTCGGCCGGTAGGCGAGAATATCGGCAGGTTCTCACTCTCTCCCTTTCCGGATTTGATGGAGAAAATATTTGAGGTTTATGGATTTAAGGATATGTTCATTACGCCGTTGCGCTCAAATTCTTCGATATACTCGTCTATGCGGGTGGCGAGCTCGTCGAAGTTATCCTGACTGATAGGCTCAAAATTCATATCGCGCCGGGCGAGTTCCTCCGCCAGAATCTCATAGAATACTGTATCTTCGTAGTCCATTATGGCCTCGTGTATGCCACCCTCCACGAAGGCGCGTGAAGGCAGGTACTGACCGTCATGTATTTCATAAAGAGCGTGCATTCCGTTTTTGGCGCAGTGCTCAAACAGTTTCGATTCAACTATGTCGTAGTCATCGATGCGGTCATCTCCGCGGGTTGAATTGAGAATCCAATTTCCGATATACGCCATGTCGAGCAGGCGGCGGAACTCCTTCTCCGAAAATTCAATAGTCATAACGAGCCCTCCTCACTATAGGATATGTTTAGGTTCCAATGACTCCTTATATAATTATTATATCGCATACCCTTGAAAAATTCTACATAAAATTTAATTAATAAGTTGAATATAAGGCATATACAAGTTCAAATTTGACTTGTATTTTTTTCCCCGATAATATATGATGTAACCGTTCGTGTTCCAGCGGCAAAAGCTGCGCCTACTTGCTGCGGGCGCTATAAAAATCAGCCGCGTCGTCAACACATGCCGGCTTGAAAAGGCCGCCTGAGTAAGGAAATATAAAGGAGGGGAAGGCTTGGATAACCGTCCCATCGGTGTCTTTGATTCGGGCCTTGGCGGGCTTACGGCCGTCCAGAAGCTCATCGAGCTGCTTCCCAACGAGGACATAATTTATCTGGGCGATACGGGGCGCGTACCTTACGGCGGACGCTCCAGGGAGACCATTATAAAATACGCAAGACAGGACATCGCCTTCCTGACGAGCTTTGACATAAAGGCAATAGTCATAGCCTGCGGAACCGTCAGCACGACGGCCATGGGCGAGATAGAAAACGACTATGACCTGCCGATAGCGGGCGTTGTGCTCCCCGCGGTGGAGAAGGCCGTAAAGGTCACGAAGAACAAGAGGATAGGGCTTATTGGGACCGTAGCGTCGATAAACAGCAGGGCCTATGACAGGCTAATCCTTGAGAGGCTGCCGGATGCCGAGATATTCTCCGCCGCCTGTCCGCTGCTTGTTCCCCTTGTCGAAAACGGGAGGATAAACAGGGGAGACATAATGATAGAAACGGCCGTAAGAGAGTATTTAACACCGATAAAGGAGCAGGGGGTGGATACGCTTATCCTGGGCTGCACTCACTACCCGCTAATAGGAGATGTAATAGGGGACTTTATGGGCGGGGAAGTCAGCCTCATAAGCCCGGGAGCGGAAACCGCAGCCTTTGTGGCCGAGCTCCTTGAGAAAAACGGAATATCGGCTGAAAAAGGGCGCATAGCCACCCACCGCTATTTTGTCACTGACAGCATAGAGGGCTTTTCGAGCGCGGCCTCGCTGTTTTTAAGGCAGGACGTCCGCGGAGAGGTCTCAAAGGTTGATTTGCACAATTTTTGACAATACGGCAAAAATGAGGTATAATTAAAAGCTACTATTTATAAGGGAAAGGGCTATGAAGGAGAAAAACGTTATAATCTCAATAAAGGGAATTCAATCCAACGACGGTGACAAGGACATATATGAGCTTGTCACGGACGGTACCTATACATTTTCTGATTCCGCCTGCGAATTTACTTATATGGAGAGCGAGCTCACGGGGCTTGAAGGAACCAAGACCACATTCAAAGTCGACAACGAGAAGGTGCTCCTGACGCGCGAAGGCAGTCTCAATTCCCAGATGATGTTTGAAAAGGGTAAGAAGCATTTCTTCCTCTATGAAACGCCTTACGGCTCGGCGACCATGGGCGTCAAGACCCACAAGTTAAAGACGGGGCTTGGCGAGAGCGGCGGCGATATTGAGCTTGCGTACGCCGTCGATGTCGACAGCGTACCGCTTGGGAAAAACGAGTTTAAGATAAGTATTCGGGAAGCGTAGGGTACAAAAGATGGCAAATCTCATTGAAAAGGCAAAGGCACAAATTGACTCTCTGGTAAAGGAAGCGTATGAGAGGGCATCGCAGAAAGGCGCTCTACCCTCAGGCGTTGAGCTTGGCGGCTCCGTCGAGATTCCGAAGGACCCGTCGCTCGGAGATTATGCCTGCTCCTACGCTCTGGCAGCGGCAAAGGGCATGAAAATGCCGCCGCGAAAAATTGCTGACGAGCTTGTAAATGAGCTTCGGCTCGACGGCAGCTACTTTAATAGCGCCGTGGTGGCAGGAGCCGGCTTTATCAATTTCCGCCTCTCCGACAAATGGTATGCCGAGGTGCTGGCCGCCGTCGAGGCGGAGGGGGCCGACTACGGACGCGCCGACAAGAGGACCGGCGAGCGCGTGATGGTCGAATTTGTCTCCGCAAATCCCACCGGACCCATGACTATAGGGAACGCGAGGGGCGGAGTTTTGGGCGATACGCTCGCCGAGATTCTGGACCGTGCCGGATGCGACGTCTGGCGCGAATTTTATGTGAATGACGCGGGCAATCAGGTGGAGCTCTTCGGGCGCTCGATTGAGGCAAGGTACCTGCAGCTTGTATTGGGCGAGGATAAGGTGCCCTTCCCCGAGGACGGCTACCACGGCGACGACATCAGGGAGCTTGCCCGAATGCTCTATGACAGGTACGGCGACAAGTACGTAAACATGGACGAAGAAAAGCGCCGTGAGGCCTTTGTCGCCTTCGCGCTTCCCCATAACATAGAGCTGATGAAAGAGCACCTGGAGCGCTACAGGATTCATTTTGACCGCTTTTTCCTCGAGAGCGACCTGCACAAGAGCGGCTATGTCGAGGAGACCGTAAAGCTCCTGACAGACAACGGCTACACCTATGAAAAGGACGGCGCCCTATGGCTAAAAAACACCGCCTTTGGAGCCGACAAGGACGAGGTTTTGCGCAGGGCCAACGGATTCTACACATATTATACTGTTGACATTGCCTACCACAGGCATAAATTCATTGAGCGTGGCTTTGACCGCGTCATAGACGTCTGGGGAGCGGATCACCACGGCCACGCGGTACGCTTCAAGGCCACAATGACCGCGCCCGCGCTCGGCATCGACAGCAATAAGCTCGACTTTCTCATAATGCAGATGGTGCGCTTAACGCGCGACGGCGAGACGATAAAGGTGTCCAAGAGAACCGGCAAGGCAATCACTCTTAACGATCTCCTCGACGAAATATCAGTGGACGCCTGCCGCTTTTTCTTCAACGCAAGGCCCGACACTCACCTCGAGTTTGATTTGGGCCTCGCAATACGCCAGGACAGCGAAAACCCCGTCTACTACGTCCAGTACGCACACGCGAGAATATCGAGCCTTATCGCGACGCTGGCCGGCGAGGGCGTTGAGGTCCCGAAGGTCTGTGAGATAGACGTTTCAAAGCTCGGCACCGATTGCGAGCGCGAACTGATAAAGCAGATTTCCCTGCTGCCGGAGGAGATTAGACTAGCCGCGCGCGACTACGACCCGTCCAGGATTAACCGCTATGTGATTGAGCTGGCGGCGAGGTTCCACCGTTTCTACAATGCCAACCGCATCAGGGGCGAGGAGCCGGAGCTGATGCTGGCAAGGCTAAAGCTCGCGGACGCCACCAGGAGGGTGATAGCAAACAGCCTGGATATTCTGGGAGTGACAGCGCCGGAGAAAATGTGAATAAAATGAGGGGCGGGACTAATAATGGAGCTTTTTGACAGACTTCCGCTGATACTTGACGGGGCGACCGGGACCGAGCTGCAGAAAAAGGGCTACACCCCGGGCTGCAGCATGGAGCAGTGGATACTTGAAAACCCGGACAGGCTCATAGAGCTTCATAAGGGCTATGTACAGGTGGGCTCTGATGTGGTGTACGCGGCGACCTTCGGAACAAACCGGATTGCCCTTGAGAAGCACGGGCTTGGAGATAAGGTGCGGGAGTTTAACCTGCGCCTTGCGGAACTAACGCAAAAGGCGGTCGAGGGAAAGGCCTTGGTGGGCGGGGACATCGCGCCCACTGGTAAAACGCTTGAGCCCTATGGCGATATGCCGGAGGATAGGCTCTTTGAAGTATACGTTGAGCAGGCCGGCGCTCTTGAAGAGGCGGGGGTAGACCTCTTCGCCGTTGAGACGCAGATGTCGGGCAGAGAGGCTGAGATTGCCGTTTCAGCGATAAAGTCCCTGTCAAAAAAACCGATATTTTTAAGCTTCACCTGCAACGCGGTGGGGCGCACCCTATACGGCGAGAAAGCCACCGACCTGCTTGAATCTGCTCAGGAATGGGGCGTCAGCGCTTTCGGAATAAACTGCTGCGGCGATTTCGCGCTTTTGGAAAGGCTTGTCTGCGAGATGAGCGCCATATCCAAAATTCCCCTGCTTGTCAAGCCCAATGCGGGGATACCGAAATTTGTTGACGGCAAGCCTCTTTTCTCTCTGGCACCGGCGGAGTTCGGTTTAAGGATGGCGGAGCTCAATTCCCTGGGCGCGTCGGTTCTGGGGGGCTGCTGCGGCACAGGCCAGCAGCATATTTCTGCCCTGGTGGAGAGCCTAAAAGCCTAAATCAAAAGAGATTACCAAAAATGCGCCAGTTCTAGTAATATTTTCTTAATTTTGAGAAAATCAGGCAGAAAATTACATTTCTACTTGACAAAAACTTGAAAGATGATATAATTTAACCAGATTTCATAAAGAAGGATATCGAAATTGCTTGAAAAATGGAGGATATGAGTATGAAATCGACAGGAATTGTCAGGAAAGTCGACGAGCTCGGGCGAATCGTTTTGCCAATCGAGCTGCGCCGCACACTGGACATTGCAGAAAAGGACGCGTTGGAGATTTATGTGGAAGAATCTTCAATCATATTGAGGAAATATGAGCCTGCCTGTATATTCTGTGACAGCGCAAAGAACGTCACTTCCTACAAAGGCAAGAATATCTGTGCGGAATGCTTGAAAGAACTCAAGGCATAAGTACAAATTGATTGCGAAAAGCCACGGTGGAATTTCACTTCCGCCGTGGCTTTTTATTTGCCTTATTTTTAGTTGTTTTGCGTTTCCCCGCCTGGGAGGAGAATTTGCTGGCCTTTGCTTTTTCCGCGCGCAAGGGGCGGATGAGACAGCCCTTGCCGTAGCCTATCAAGTCCTGCCTGCCCGTTTTTATAAGGGCCTCCAAAACCAGCTTTCGATTCTGGGGGAGGAACCACTGGAGCATCGCGCGTTGCAGCGCCTTTTCGCGGGCGGTTTTCGCCGAATATACGGGCTTCATTGTGCGCGGGTCAAGCCCTGTGTAATACATGCAGGTGGAAAGCGTGCCCGGAGTGGGGTAGAAGTCCTGAACCTGCTCGGGGCGTATTCCGGCTTTGTTTAAGTACTCGGCAAGTCTCACCGCGTCCATTAGCGTGCTGCCGGGGTGCGAGGACATGAGGTAGGGGACGATATACTGCTTCTTGCCGTGCCTTTCGTTAAGTCTCCGGTACTTCTCCGCAAAGCGCTCAAAAACCTCGATGCGCGGCTTTCCCATATAGTCGAGCACGCCGTTTACGCAGTGCTCCGGCGCAACCTTTAGCTGCCCGCTTATGTGGTGCTGAATGAGCTCCGAGAAAAATTCGCCGCTTTTGTCCTCAAGCAGGTAGTCAAAGCGGATTCCCGAGCGGATAAAGACCTTTTTTACGCCCTTGACCTGCCTGAGCTTGCGGAGCAGCGTCAGGTAGTCGCTGTGGTCGGCGATTAGGTTTTTGCAGGGCTCGGGTGCAAGACAGTTTTTGCCTTTGCACATCCCGCTTTTTAGCTGAATCTTGCAGGAGGGGCGCCGGAAGTTTGCCGTCGGTCCTCCCACGTCGTGCACATAGCCCTTGAACTCGGGGTGGCCAACAAAGCTCTCAACCTCGGCAAGCACTGATTTGTGGCTCCGGGAGGTTACCATTCTGCCCTGATGGAAGGCGAGTGAGCAGAAGTTACAGGCCCCGAAGCAGCCTCGGTTGTGTATAACCGAAAAGCGCACTTCCTCGATTGCGGGCACGCCGCCCAAATCGTCATACATGGGGTGTACTTCGCGCGTAAAGGGGAGAGCCGCAACGGCGTCGAGCTGCTCGGTGCTTAGCGGCGCCGCGGGCGGGTTAACTATCAGAAACTTATCTCTGTGGCGCTGTATAACCGCCCTGCCCCGAACAGGGTCGTGCTCCTCGTACTGGATTTTCGTCGCGACTGCGTAGTCCCTCTTGCTCTCCCGCACGTCCTCGCAGGAAGGGCATTCCACATAAGGAAAGCGGCAGGCGCTGATGTCGGAAGCGAGAAAAGCGGTCCCGCGAATATCTGTTATCTCGGATATGTCGGCGCCGCCGCTTAATCTTGCGGCAATCTCCTTTGACGCCTCTTCTCCCATGCCGTAAACAAGGAGGTCGGCTTTGGAGTCGACAAGCGCGCTGCGGCGCACCTTGTCGTCCCAGTAGTCGTAATGTGCAAAGCGCCTGAGCGAGGCTTCAAGCCCTCCGATAATCACTGGAAGCCCGGTAAATGCCTCTTTTACGCGGTTTGCGTAGACTATAGAGGCCCTGTCGGGGCGAAGGCCCGCCTTTTTGCCGGGGCTGTAGAAATCCTCGCTCCTTTTCTTCTTCGCCGCGGTGTAGTGGGCGACCATGGAGTCGAGATTCCCGGCGCTTACTATCGCCGCGAGCCTCGGTCTGCCGAGCACCTTGAAGGCCTTCGTGCTTCTCCAGTCGGGCTGGGGGAGTATCGCGACGCGGTAGCCCTCCGCCTCCAAAACCCTGCCGATAAGAGGTGTTCCGAAGGAAGGGTGGTCAACGTAGGCATCGCCCGTTATCAGCAGAAAATCGTAGTAGTCCCAGCCGCGGGCCTTCATGTCCTCGCGGCTTACGGGCAGGAATTTATCCCTTTCCATCGTTCACCTCCATATTAAGTCTGGATAAAACGACTATTTTGATTTCGCCGCCTCCTCGGCTTCAAGCTGGGTATAGGCTATTTTGCCCACGCCGGTTTTCGGGAGACTGTCGCGAAACTCAAACTCCTTTGGCATAGCGTAGCGCGCTATATTTTTACGGCAGTGCTCGATAAGGGCTTTTTTAAATTCTTCTGTCGGCGTGACACCCTCTTCAAGGACGACGAAGGCCTTTGGACGCTGTATCTTGTACGGGTCGGGCACACCGATTACACAGCTCATTTTGACGCCCTTGAATGAGTCTATGACGTTTTCAAGCTGCGAGGGGTAGATGGAATAACCCGAGGACACTATTACGCGCTTTATACGCTGCTTGAAGTAGACAAAACCGTCCTCGTCCATAGTGCCGAGGTCCCCGGTGTGCAGCCAGACGCGCCCGTCCGGGTGGACCTTGAGGGTGTCGGCTGTCTCCTCGGGCATATCGTCATAGCCGAGCATGACGGTCGGGCCTGATATGCAAATCTCGCCTATCTCGCCGGGGGGCAGGCTCTCGGTCCCGCCGACGGAGACAATTTTATAGTATGTGTCGGGGAAGGGGAGGCCTATGCTGCCCTCCTTTTCAAGATGGTATGGCGTAAGGCAGCTTGCGGTTACGCACTCTGTAAGCCCGTAGCCCTCGCGGATTCTGACTTTGGCCCCGTGTTCCTTCAGGAAGGTGTCGAACTTCCTTTTTAGCTCAACGGAGAGGCTGTCCCCGCCGGAGAAAACGCCCTTTAAGCAGCTTAAGTCCGCGCCCTTTAAATCCTCGCCCTTGAGCAGGGCCTCAAAAAGCGTCGGAACGCCTGCTATGCAGTTCGGGCGCTCGCTTTTAATGAGGCCAGCGTAGCTTTTTACGTTGAAGCGCGGAACAAGTATGCAGTGGCAGCCGGCTACAAGCGCGGTGTGGGCGCATACGCCGAGCCCGAAGCCGTGGAATACGGGCATGACGGTCAGCATCTTGTCCCCGGCGGAAACGCAGTTGCCCATCGCAAGCGTCTGGAGCGCCAGCGCATTGAAATTGAGGTTTGAGAGCAAAATACCCTTCATAGTGCCGGTGGTGCCGCCGCTGTAAAGAATAATGGCGCAGTCGTGAGGCGCCCTATCCTCGCGTGGGTCAGTCGCGGCATTCCCGCCCCTGAGGAAGTCCTTCCAGAAGATTACCGGCGCGCTTTGAGGCGCTTTTTCGACTTTTCTCCCCTCTGTGAGCGCATAGCCTATTCGCTTAACGGGGCTTAACGCGTCCTTTACGCTTGTCAGGATGAGAAACTCAGGCCTTACCTCCGAGCTTATCGCGGCAAATTTGCCGTAAAACTGGTCGAGCGCCACGACCGCGCGGCACTTGGAGCTTTTTATGAAAAACGCGGTCTCGCCCTCGCTTGAAAGGGGGTGTACCATTACGGCTATAGCGCCAATGAGGTTAACTGCATAAATGCACTCAAGCGCCTGGGGTATGTTTGGGAGATATATCATCACGCGCTCCCCCGGCTTTATCCCTAACGCCTTGAACGCGCGGGCTGCCCTCTCTATATCGGAGGCAAAGTCGCGGTAGGACCTTTTTCTTCCGAAAAAGGAATAGGCCGTGAGCTCGGGGTGTATCTTCGCGGTTTTCAGCACAGCTTCCACCATGCTGCAGTCGGGGTATTCTATGCTTTTCGGCACGTCGCCGTAGTGCTTCAGCCAGGGAGCGTCCTTGGACATAAAAGTCTCCTTTACATGTTCATGTTTGTAAGTAATACTTAATTCTAACCCAGAAGGAGCATAATGTAAAGAAAAACAGCCGGTTGAACTTGCCCCATGCATGCAGTATAATACGATAAAACGGTTGAAGATAAGCTTTATAAGCGCTTTAGCGCTCTACCCCCGCACTTTTGACAAAAGCGCCGCTGTGCACATACCATGAAAGCCCGGTCTCTATGGTAATAGTATGAGGTGACCCAATTGAAGATTTACAAGCGATATTTTATATACCTGGCCGTCTTTGCCTTTTTGACGCTGCTTTTTCATATATTTAAGCACCTGCGTCCCGTGATGAACGCGGTCACGAATGCCCTTGTCCCAGTAAAGCGCGCTCTGTCCTGGATTTGCGACATAACCGCGCTCTCGGTTGCGGAGTTCTTAATAGCCGCGGCAATAATATTCGCGCTTTATTACATCGTAAAATCGGTCGTGCTCATCATAAAAAGTGAAAACAGGCTCCCCGTTTTTCTGAAGAGGTTGCTCGGCGCGCTATGCGGGATAATAACTGTGTATTTCGGCATGGCGCTCATGCTCGGCACGACGTACTATTCCGATTCCTTCCAGGAGAAAAGCGGCCTCTACGCGAGGGGAGGTACGGTGGACGAGCTTTACTCGGTCGCTGGGCTCTTTGCCGAAAAGGCGACGGAAACCGGCGCCCTTGTAAGCCGTGACGAAAACGGTGTCTTCAACGTCCCTCTCGACACTATTTTTGAAAACAGCAAAGGGATATATAAGGGCGCCGAGCAGGAGTTTCCCACCCTCTCGGGCCCGGACAGAAGGCCGAAAAAGGTTATTCTCTCCCGCCTTATGAGCTATTTTAACAACACCGGCTTTTATTTCCCCTTTACCGCGGAGGCAAATATAAATATCGACTGCCCTCTCGCCTTTATCCCCGCGACTATAGCGCATGAATTTGCCCACCAGCGCGGAGTGGCAGCAGAGCAGGAGGCAAACTTTGCGGCGATAATCGCCTGCATAACGAGCGGAAAGCCCGAATACGAGTACTCAGGCTGGCTTTTGGGTTATATTTACCTTGTAAACGCGCTCTATTCGAGGGATTACGATAAATTTGTCGAGGTCTATGGCATACTGTCCGACGAGGTAATGGCCGACATCATAGCCAACAACGAATACTGGGCACAGTTTGAGACTCCGGTTTCGGAGATTTCCGACAAGGTGTACGACGAATTTTTAAAGGGCTACGGTCAGGAGCTGGGCGTGCAGAGCTACGGGGCAGTCGTGGACCTGCTGCTCGCCTATTTCAGATAGCAAGAGAGAGCGGCACCCTGTATTATTAATCATTTTTTCAAAGGGTTTTATGAGGATATGGGCCGGCAGCAGCAAAGGCAATTTTCAACTGAAGCCCCTTGTTGCCGACAAAAAGCCATATCCCCGGCGCGGAATGCCGCCGGGGAAAACGGTTTTTGTATTTATGCTGTTTGCGCTGCAAAGCAATATCCCCATGCAGAGCTAAAAGGGGCCCTTTAGCTTTTTCGTGCAGCCTTAAAGAGAGGGAAAGCTTTAGCCCCCCTCTCTTTTATCGTATTATATTTCGTCTGCGTGCTCACGTTCGCGGAACAGAAGCGAGATGCACCATATTCCCGCAAGCCCTACCAGAGTATAAATCACACGGCTTACCGTCGAGTCCTGGCCACCGAATATATATGCGACTGTGTCAAAACCGAAGATGCCGATGCCGCCCCAGTTTAAGGCGCCGATTATAGCCAGTATAAGAGAGATTCTGTCCATTATCATTCTAAATTCCTCCAGTGAAATATGTTTAAAATGCTCGCTCTAGCTCGATTAATATGCCCCTTGGAAATAAATATATTCATTTTAGGCCGTAGACTAATAATTTTGTGTTTGAATTATGCAGAAATTGTGATAAAATTACCGTTAAATTATATCGGCGAAAAACAGCCGGAAATACCGCAAGGAGGAACAAAAATGAACGAGATACTGAAACTCTTGGAACAAAACTCCAGATACACGGCGGCCGAGATAGCGGCAATGCTGGACATGGAGGAGAAAGCGGTAGAAGCGGCGATAGCAAAATATGAGGAAGACAAGGTCATACTGGGCTATCAGGCGCTGGTGGACTGGGACCGGGCAGGGGAAGAATTCGTGACCGCCCTTATAGAAGTGAAGGTCACGCCCCAGCTTGGCGACGGTTTCGACCGCATCGCGGAGCGCATATATCAATACGAGGAGGTTGAAAGCGTCTATCTCATGTCCGGTGCCTTTGACCTCACCGTTATAATTACCGGCAAGACGCTGAAGGAAGTGGCACAGTTTGTCGCAAGCAAGCTTTCGACGATAGAGGGCGTCACCGGAACGGCCACTCATTTCATACTCAAAAAGTATAAGGAAAAACATTGCCTGTTCCAGAAGCGTGAGGAGCAGACGGAGAGGATGTTGTTTGTCTGATGGATTACAATTCGATAATGTCTACTAAGATACAGGGTATCGCTCCGTCTGGAATCAGAAAGTTCTTCGACATCCTGAATGAGATGGAGGACGCCATATCGCTGGGCGTCGGCGAGCCCGATTTCGTAACGCCCTGGCACATACGGAACGCCGGCATACACTCGCTTGAAAAGGGGCACACGAAATATACCTCTAACGCCGGCATGCTCTCTCTGAGGACGGAGATTTCCGGATATCTCCGCCGCAGGTTTGATTTAAGTTACGACCCCATGGGACAAATCCTCGTCACCGTCGGTGGCAGCGAGGCCATAGACATCGCCATTCGGGTTCTCGTAAACCCGGGGGACGAGGTCATCGTACCCGTGCCCTCCTTCGTCTGCTACGGCCCGCTTGTCACGATGGCGGGCGGCGTGCCGGTATATGTACAGACAAAGAGGGAAAACGAGTTTAGGCTTATGCCCGACGAGCTGCGCGCCGCAATCAGCCCGAAGACGAAGCTTGTGGTGCTCCCCTATCCCTGCAATCCGACAGGCGGGATAATGGAGAGGCGCGACCTTGAGGCCCTGGTCCCTGTTTTAGAGGGCAGTAATATAATGATACTGTCCGACGAGATTTACGCCGAGCTTACGTACGGCGTAAAGCACACCTCGCCTGCGAACATAGAAGCCCTGCACGAGCGCACGATTGTCGTCAATGGCTTTTCAAAATGCTATGCCATGACCGGCTGGAGGCTCGGATACGTCTGCGGGCCGAGGCCCGTTATAGCTCAGCTTACAAAGCTCCACCAGTTCGGCATCATGTGCGCGCCGACGATGAGTCAGTACGCCGCTATAGCTGCGATGAAGGACGGCGACGGCGACATCGAAAGGATGCATAGGGAGTATGACCGCCGGCGCAAGTACCTGGTTGCGGAGCTTCGTAAGATGGGGCTTGACTGCTTTGAGCCGAGGGGCGCCTTCTATGTTTTCCCCTGCATAAAGAGCACGGGGCTTTCTTCCGACGAGTTCTGCGAAAGTCTGCTGCTTTCCGAGAAGGTCGCCGTGATACCCGGAAACGCCTTCGGACTGGGAGGGGAGGGCTTTGTCAGAATGTGCTACGCCTCCTCGTTTGAGAATATCAAGGAAGCGCTAAAGCGCATGGATAGGTTTATAAAAAGTTTGTAAAGGATAAGGCAAAGTGAAATACATACTAGTGATAGGCGACGGCATGGCGGACGACCCCGTACCCGAGCTTGGGGGAAAGACGCCGACCGAATACGCTAAAACTCCGGCTATGGACTATCTTGCTGCCCACGGCGAGCTTGGCAGCGCATATAACATACCCGAGGGGCTTCCCCCGGGAAGCGACACGGCGATGCTCTCGATATTCGGCTGCGACCCGAGATATTGCTATACCGGCAGGGCTCCTCTGGAGGCCGCGGCCAAGGGCATTGATCTAAGTCCCGGGGATGTTGCCTACCGCTGCAACATGGTCTCGTACGAGGACGGCGGGATGCCCTTTGAGGAAAAGCGCATACTTTCCCACAACGCCGGCTCCATTGAGGGGGATATTTCGGACCGGCTTATAACCGAGCTTTTCAATGAGCCTGAGTTTAGGGCAGCGGCTCAAAGCGCAGGGCTGAGCGTAAGTCCCGGGAGCTCCTTCCGCCACATTGCGGTGCAAAAGCAGGCTGACGTAGAGGGCATAGTTCTTGCGCCCCCGCACGACCATCTGGGGGAGAGGATAGGGCCGCTCCTGCCGCGCGGCTGCGAAAACGCCGAGGTATTAAAGCGGCTGATGGTGCTTGCTCACAGGATTCTCGACAGGCACCCGATTAACGTAAGGCGCAGGGCCGAGGGGAAGCTCCCCGCCAACGGCATCTGGTTCTGGGCCGAGGGAACGGCGGTGAAGCTGCCGAACTTTTTTGAAAACTACGGCAAGAGGGGCGGCGTCATAAGCGCCGTTCCCCTGTGTCATGGAATAGCCGCGCTCACCGGCCTTGAGGTCGTAACCGTCGAGGGCGCGACGGGCGAACTTGACACCAATTACGAGGGCAAGGTCGAGGCTACAATAGACCTGCTCAGAAAGGGCGCGGATTTTGCGGCTTTGCACGTTGAGGCCCCGGACGAATGCACCCATAACGGCGACACAGAGGGCAAGGTACTCGCAATAGAATATATAGACGAAAGAGTGCTCGGGCCCCTTTTTAAGAAGCTTAAAAAAGAGGGCTTTGAGTTCCGCCTGCTGTTTTTAAGCGACCATAAGACCCTGACATCCACGAGGGGGCACGACGGCGGCCCGGTGCCGTACATACTTTACGACAGCCGCATAAAAAAAGGCTCGGGTCTTCCCTATAGCGAGGCAAACGGCCTCAAGGGGCCTACCGTGAGGGCAGGGACCGAGCTTATGGCGAAACTTTTTGAACAAACAAAATAGGATAGGAAAAGATACAGTAATGGAGAAAAGCGATTTCAGGGAACTATTCATACCGGCGGACATACTGCTGCCGACGGGCTGCGATATGAAGAAATGGAGCGTCGTCGCCTGCGACCAGCACACCTCCGAGCCGGAATATTGGGAGCGTGTGGACAATTTTGTCGGCGGCGCGCCCAGCACCTTGAGGATGATGCTGCCGGAGCACACCTACAAATATCCGAATATTGGAGAGCTGATTTCGAATGCCAAGGCCTCGATGGCACGGTACGAAGCGGACGGGATATTCAAGGTATACGAGAGTTCGTATATTTATGTCGAGCGCGAGCTTTATAACGGCAAGCTGCGCCGCGGTATAGTGGGCGCCATCGACCTTGAGTGCTACGACTATACCGATGGAACAAAGGCCGCTGTCCGCGCGACCGAGGGCACGGTTGTGGAGAAGCTGCCCATACGCATAAAGCTGCGCGAGGACGCACCGATTGAGCTTACGCACGTTCTCGTCCTGGTGGATGACCCGGACATGACCCTGATTGAGCCGCTCTCCGATGAAAAAAACAGTATGCAAAAGCTCTATGACTTCGAGCTGATGGAAAAAGGCGGGCATATAGCGGGTTACCGTATCACGGGCGAGCTTATCGAAAGAGTAAAGGACGCCGTTGCAGCCCTTGCCGACAGCAAAAGGTTTAACGGGCACTACGGCCTTGAAGACGAGCCTATTATGGTCTTCGCCACCGGCGACGGCAACCACTCGCTTGCGACAGCCAAACACTGCTGGGAAAAACTAAAGCCCACTCTCAGCGAGGAGGAGAGAAAAACTCATCCGGCGCGCTACGCCCTCGTTGAAATCGTCAACATACGCGACTCATCATTGGAGTTCCAGCCCATAAACAGGGTGGTCTTCGATGTGGACCCCGAGGCGATGGTTGGCGCCATGCTTGACTACTTTCCCGATTCCCACCTCGGGCACGGCGGCGACCACGAGATATGCTTCGTACACGGCGACCATACCGGGATAATAAGCCTACCGAAGGACAGCGGCGCCCTCGCAATCGGCGCCCTTTCGAAGTTCCTCGACGAATACGTCCCGAGCGTGGGGGGCAGGATAGACTTCGTGCACGGCGACGACGTTGTCGTCAAACTCTCGCAAAAGCCGGGGCGGCTCGGCTTTGTACTCCCGGCGATAGACAAGAGCAGTCTCTTTCTTTCGATAATACAGGACGGCGCGCTGCCCAGAAAGACCTTCTCTATGGGCAGCTCAAACGACAAGAGGTTTTATCTGGAGTGCAGAAGGATAAGATAGGAGAGCCATGGAGCTGCGCGAAAAGGCCTATGCAAAACTGAATCTCGGACTTGACGTACTTCGCAGGATGGATGACGGATACCACGAAGTGCTCACCGTCATGCAGAGCGTAAGCCTCTGCGACGAAATCCGGCTTAAGCTCGCAGGCGGGGAGACAATTACCGCGAGCACCAACCTCAAATATCTCCCTAAAGGCGAGAAGAACATGGCGGTCAGAGCGGCGCTCCTCTTTTTCGAGAGGACGGGCTTGCCCGTCCGCGGCGGAGAGATTGAGATTGACAAGAGCATCCCGGTCGGCGCGGGAATGGCGGGCGGCAGCTCCGACGCCGCCGCCGTCCTTCGGGCGCTGAACAGGGCTTTTCAGGCGGGGCTTTCTAGGCCCGAGCTTGAGGCGTTGGCGCTTGAGCTCGGCTCGGACGTGCCCTTCTGCGTGACAGGCGGCACGGTGCTCTGCCGCGGCAGGGGAGAGATAATGACCGATTTGCCGCCTATGCCGAAGTGCTGGGCCGTCATATGCAAGCCGCCCTTTTCTATCTCGACTCCCGAACTTTTTTCAATCATCAACTGCGGGAAAATTAAAATCCGCCCGGATATGGACGGGATTATAAAGGGCATAGAGCGCGGCGATTTGGCGCAGATAGCAAGGCGCATATACAATGTGCTTGAGGACTTTTTGCCTCCGCAGTACTCCGAGGTGAAGGTGATAAAGTCAAAGCTCATCGATTTGGGCGCGCTCGGCGCCTCGATGACGGGTACGGGCTCCGCCGTTTACGGGCTGTTCGACAGTCAGGATGCCGCCCGAAGCGCCTATGATGCGCTTAAAACACAGTACCGCGAGTGCCTTCTGGCGGTTACAACTGAAAAGCTTGGGCTCAATTGAACAATAGCCCGTTGCAACAATCTTATATCCCTCATGTATAAAACCGATAAAAACCGTCGATACTTATGTAGGACATACATAGTATCGGCGGTGTTTTTATGAAAATTAAAAAATGGGAAATTGCGCTTTTTGCCGCAATTCTGATTTCCGTATTCGTCGGCTCCCTGTCGCTTAGGCAGACGG
The DNA here is from genome assembly GCA_012838345.1 of Clostridiales bacterium. GTDB lineage: Bacteria > Bacillota > Clostridia > Oscillospirales > Oscillospiraceae > DUPK01. The sequence goes on from DUPK01000063.1 coordinate 49,485, forward strand.
AGCTCTCGGAGAACCTAATCAGGCTGCATGTGGTTGCAAACTCAAACAGCGAGGAGGACCAGAGCCTCAAGCTCTCCGTTCGCGATGCCGTGCTTGAAAAGCTCGATGAAATCCTTGAGGGCTGCAAGGATAAAGAGCAGGCCGAGGCCCTCATTTTGAGCAACATCGATACGCTCACGCAGGCGGCGAGTGAGGTTATCTCCGAAAAGGGTGGGGAGTTCTCGGTTAATACCAGCCTGACCCGGGAGGTTTTCCCCAGGGTAAGCTACGAAAACTATACGCTTCCCGCGGGGAAGTACAGCTCGCTCCGGGTCGTCATCGGCGAGGGGGAGGGCGACAACTGGTGGTGCGTTATCTTCCCGCCGCTCTGCTTTACAATTGCCGAGGACACCATTTCATACGAGGAGCTGGGGCTCAGCGACGAGACCCTCAGGATAATCTCCGAGGACTCGGAGGGCTATGTGGTAAAACTAAAGCTCCTTGAGTGGATTTCGGATATTAAGCTCTGGCTCGGCGGATAAACTGGAGCTCCCCGCCGAAGCCCAAAACCTGCCTTTCACCGACAACATCTTATCCTCCCTTTACGGTCCGCGCTTAAAAAGCGCGGGCCTTTTTGTTGTTGGTAATGTAAAATCGCCTTAAAACCTGTGATTGGGATTTAATTTTTGATATAATAAAGGCAATTTAGATGTTTAGGCGGTGAGGCAATGCTGACGCTTGTCACGGGCAGGGCGCGGAGCGGAAAAACGAGCTACGTAATGAAGGAAATCAAAAAGAGAGTGGACTTAAAGCACGGGGGCAATATACTCCTCGTGCCCGAGCAGTATTCGCACCAGAGCGCGAGGGCGCTCTCCGAGTACTGCGGCGACAGCCTGAGCCTCTACGGCGAGGAGCTGACCTTCTCGCTGCTCTCCGACCGTGTGCTCGCCGAAACAGGCGGAATGGCGGAGACGCTGCTTGACGAGGGCGGGCGAATATTGGTTATGGCCCTCGCATTTGCAAGTGTGCAGCCGAGCCTTAAGCTCTACGGCGGGGTATCGGCAAGGTCGGAGTTCCTCTCGGGGCTTTTGAAAACCCTGGACGAGCTTCGCAGCTGCCGCATTTCACCCACGGAACTTGCGGAAAAGGGCGCTTCTGAGGGTGCGCTTGCCGACAAGCTCCACGACCTTGCTCTCATCTGCGAGGCATACAATGCGATATTGGAAAGCAGCCTGCGCGACCCGGCGGAGCGCCTTGACAGGCTCGCGGAGAAGATAGGAGAGAGCAGCATCGGCGGCGGACATATATACATAGACGGCTTTTCGGACTTCACCGCGCAGGAGCTTGAGGTCATAAGGGAGCTTATGAAAAAGGGCGCGGAGCTCACCATTACTCTCCCCGCCGGAGAGGAGGAGGTCTTTCAGCTGTCCGAGAGCACGCGCCGTCGCCTTGTTCGGATGGCAGACAGCCTTGGGGTGCCCTGCAGGACGGTTAGGCTTTCGCCCATCAAGGGCGTGGCGGCACCGGAGCTTGAGTATCTTGAGCGGAAGCTCTTTACCACCGATAAAGCCCCGTTTGAGGGCGAAAAGGGCGCCGTTTCCCTCATATCCGCCGAAACCCCGGGCTCCGAGTGCGAAATCGCGGCGGCGGAGCTTATCCGCCTTGTGCGCGACGAGGGCTACAGGTGGCGCGAGCTTGCAGTCACCGCAAGAGGCTTTGAAAACTACGAGGCCCTGCTTGAAAACACCTTTGCAAAATACGGCATACCGCTGTTTTTAAACAGGAAAACCGACATACTGCAAAAGCCGGTCCTCTGCCTTATAAGCTCGGCTATGGACGCCGTGACAAGGGGCTGGGACTACCTGAGCATGTTCCGTTATCTTAAAACGGGGCTGGCGGGAATATCTCCCGAAGAGTGCGACTTGCTCGAAAACTACGTGCTCAAGTGGAACATAAAGGGCGTCAAGACCTGGAGTAGCGAGGAACCGTGGAGCTACAACCCGCGCGGCTACGTCTCGGAGTACTTGGACAGCGACAGGGAGCTGCTTTCCGAGATTGACAGGATAAGAAAAATCGCGGCGCAGCCCTTAAAACGCTACCACGAGGCCGCGAAATCAGCCGGAACCGCGACGGGACAGATAAAGGCGCTCTATTCCTTCATGGAAGAGATAGCCCTGGCCGAGCGCCTTGAGGAGAAGACGAGCCGCTTTAGGGAGATTGGGCGCGAGGCGACCGCCGAGGAGTACTCGCAGCTCTGGGACATCCTCGTGGAGGTCTTGGAGCAGTGCATGGCAATCCTCGGAGAGCTCCCGATGGACGTCGAGGAGTTTTCTAGGCTCCTTAAGCTCGTACTCTCAAAATACGACGTGTCGACCATACCCGTGTCGCTCGACGCGGTGCAGGCCGGCGACATGACGCGCATGCGCGTCGGCAGGGTAAAATGCCTTATCGTGCTCGGCGCGACTGACGATTCACTGCCGATGGTCGGGGAGGGCGCGGGAGTGCTCACCGACACCGAGCGGGAGAGGCTCCTTGAGCTCGGGTTTGAGCTGACTGGCGGCACCGGCGAGCGCATCTCAAGGGAAATGCAGACAATCTACTCCTGCCTTGCCATGCCGACGGAGCGGCTAATGGTTTCCTACCCCAAAACGGCGGGCGGGGCCAAAAAGCGCCCCTCGTACATAGTGGGGCGAATCAAATCTTTGCTTAACATACCCCTTGCCGACGAAAGGGAGCTCGGCGACACTTTCCGCACAGCGGCGGAGGCGCCCTGCTTCGAGTTTGCCGTAACGGGCCGAAAAACTCCGCTTGCCCTAGCCGCGAGAGCAGTGTTCGAGCGCTCGCCCGAGAGAAGGGCGATGCTTGATAAAGCGCTTGCCGCAGCGGCGGCGGAGCGCGGCTCGCTCCAATCGGCGTCGGTCGAGAGCATCTACGGCAAAAGGCTCAGGCTCACGGCTTCGCGCGTGGACAGGTTCTACTCCTGCAAGTTTTCCTACTTCATGCAGTACGGCCTAAAGGCAAAGCCCCGGCTTAAAGCAGAGCTAGACGCGCCGGAGGTGGGCACCTTTTTGCACTTTGTGCTTGAAAACGTCATAGGCGAGCTGCGGGAGAAAGGTGCGCTCAAGACGGCGGAGAGGGAGGAGTACCGGAGCCTTACCGAGAAGTTCGTCACCCTCTACGCCCAAAACCGCCTGGGTGGCCTGGATAATAAAAGCGGGCGGTTTAGATACCTCTTTAACCGCCTTGTGAGGGACGTTTACACAATTATCGACGACATTGTAGAGGAGCTGAAAAGCTCCGACTTCATCCCGCTCAGCTTTGAGCTTGAATTCGGCGGGGAGGCGATGCCGGCCGCCGTGGTGAGGGACGGTGACGTTGAAATCTCGGTCAGCGGCATCGTCGACCGTGTCGACGGCTGGCTGCACGACGGTAAGCTATATCTGCGCGTTGTCGATTACAAGACCGGAAAAAAGTCCTTCGACCTCTCGGACGTCTGGTACGGCTTGGGGATGCAGATGCTCATTTACCTCTTCACGCTTGAAAAGCACGGGAAAAGGTTTTACGGGCACGAGATAGTGCCCGCCGGCGTCCTGTACGCGCCTGCGCGCGATGTTTACCTGAGCCTCCCGAGGAGCGCCACTGACGAGGAAATCAGGAAAGCGCGGGCAAAGACGCTCATGCGCAGCGGCCTTATCCTCAACGACGAGGAAGTCATAGAGGCGATGGAGCGGGGAGATAAGAAGTTCATTCCAATTAAGCTCACAAAGGACGGCAAACTGAAGCCAGAAAACCTCGCGACGCTGGAGCAGCTCGGGAAGCTCGGCGCGCATATAGAGGAGACGCTGCGCAACATCGGGCGCGAGCTGCAGTGCGGCAACATAGAGGCCGACCCCTTCTTTAAGGCTGGCATGAGCCCCTGTGATTACTGCGACTATATAGAGGCCTGCCTCTTTGACGAGGAGAGGGACAGGCGGCGCAGGCTGAGGCACAGGAAGGCTGAGGAGATATGGATAGAGCTTGAAAAGAAAGGGGGCGCTGTAGATGGGCAAAATTAGTTTCACCGAGAGCCAGCGCGCCGCAATAGAAAACCGCGGCGGGGCGCTCCTTGTTGCGGCGGCGGCCGGCTCAGGCAAGACGAAGGTCCTGGTCGAGAGGCTGCTCTCGCGCGTGACGGACAGGCAAAACCCGAAGGATATAGACAAGTTCCTCGTCATAACCTACACCAAGGCCGCTGCGGCGGAGCTTCGCTCGAGGATACTCGACGAGATAAACGAGCTTCTTGCAGAGGAACCGGAAAACAGGACCCTTGCGCGCCAGTCGGCGCTTGTCTACAAGGCCCCCATTTCAACGATACACTCCTTTTGCTCGAGCCTCCTTCGCGAAAACGCGCAGCTTCTCGGCATCTCGCCGGAGTTTCGCGTCATGGAGGACGAGGAGAGCGGCACCGTAAAGCACCGCGTTTTAAGCGGCGTTTTGGACGACTGGTACGAGCGCATGGAAGAAGACTTCATGCAGCTTGTCGATACGATGGCGGCGGGCAGGGACGACCAGAAGCTCCCGCTGCTCGTGCTGGATTTGTACACGAAGCTAAAAAGCCACCCCAACCCCGAAAAATGGGCGGCGGGAAGGCTTGCCGAGCTTGAAAACTGCGGCGGCTGCCGTGATGCCGCCGAAACCTCCTGGGGCAGGTCGATACTTGATTACGCCAAATCCTGCGCCGGGTACTGGCTTGAGACCTTTTCCCGCGCCGAGCGCATGGTATATGAGGACGAAATAATCGCAAGGGCCTACGGAGAGAGCTTCAGCGGCACACGAGCTTCGCTCGAGAGCTTTAATAAAGCGCTCGAGGGCGGCTGGGACAAGGCGCGCGCGGCGCTGCCGATTGAGTTTCCGAGGCTTAAGCCCCTGCGCGGCTACTCGGGCCCCGAAGTGGATGAAGTTAAGCGCGTGCGCGAGCTCTGTAAGAAGGCGATGGAAAAGCTCGCGGAAATCTTCGACTGTTCGTCCGCGGAGCTCATGGAGGATATGGCGGCGGTGCTACCGCCGGTGAGAGCCCTGTTTTCGCTCACGCTTGACTTCGACAGGGCCTACTCGGAGGAAAAAGCAAGGCTCCGCGCCCTTGATTTCAGCGACCTCGAGCACCTTGCGATAAAGCTCCTCACCGATGAAAGCTTTGCGCCGAGCGAAAAGGGCGTGGAGATTTCAGAGCGCTTTGAGGAGATTATGGTGGACGAATATCAGGACGCAAACGAGATACAGGACATCTTGTTCAGCGCCCTCTCCAGAGGCGGCAGAAACCTCTTCATGGTTGGGGACGTAAAGCAGTCGATTTACCGCTTCCGCCTTGCCGACCCGACGATATTCCTGCGGAAGTACGCAGCATTCAAAGACTTGAAAGGGGCAAAAGAGGGCGAGCCGAGAAAGGTTGTCCTGCGGGAGAACTTCAGGTCGCGCCAAAACGTGCTCGACGCCGTCAACTTCGTCTTTGAAAACATAATGTCGAAGAGCTTCGGCGAGATGGACTATACCGAGCGCGAGAAGCTCAATTACGGGAAAAAGGACTACCCCGAGAGCGAAGTCATGGCCTTTGAGCTCGACCTGATTGAGGTGCCGAGCGGCGATGAGGAAGCAGATTACGACAAAACGGAAATTGAAGCCGCCCTCGTCGCAAGGCGAATCAGGGAGCTTGTTGACGGCGGTCTGCTCATATCTGGCGAAGAGGGTCAGAGGGGGGTGTCCTACGGCGATATTGCAATATTGCTTCGCAGCGTAAAGAACAAGGCGGAGGTCTACGCCAAGGCGCTGCGGGAGCTTAACATACCCTATGAAAGCGACAAGGCCTCCGAGTTCTGGAGCAAAAGCGAGGTAATAGTCATGGTCTCGCTTCTCTCCGTCGTTGACAACCCGCGGCAGGACGTGCCTCTCATCTCCGTACTGCGCTCGCCGCTTTTCGGCTTTACTCCCGACGAGCTTGTTATGATACGCACCGCGGACAGGGAATCGGATTTCTACGCGGCGCTTACGAAGGCCGCCGGGACTTCGGAAAAATGCGCGCGATTTCTCGAGTTTCTCGGCGAGCTCAGGCTCACGGCCTCCGAGATGCCGAGCGACGAGTTTCTATGGCATGTTTACACGCGAACAAAAGCCCTTGCAATTTTCGGCGCGATGAGCGGCGGAGCGGAGCGCAAAACGAACCTCATGGTGCTACTGGACCTTGCGCGGCAGTTTGAAAGCGCGGGCTACAAGGGGCTTTTCGATTTCTTAAACCAGCTTAAAAGCCTGATGGAGCGCGGCGGGGAGCCCCCGGTTTCAAACGGTCAGGCCGCCGTAAACGCCGTCAGGATAACGAGCATACACAAGTCGAAGGGGCTTGAGTACCCTGTCGTCATACTTGCCGACACCTCGAAGCGCTTTAACATGGACGACACGAAAAAGCAGCTTTTAATCCACCCGGACCTCGGCGTCGGCCCGAAAAGGCTGGATTTAAGGCGCGGCATAGAGTACACCACGCTCCCGCGCATGGCGATTGCAAGGAAGATGAGGGACGAGCTGCTTGCCGAGGAGCTTCGGCTTCTCTATGTGGCAATGACAAGGGCGAGGGAAAAGCTCATAGTGACCTGCGCAGCTAAAAATACCGAAAAACTCATAGAGCGCCTGAGGCCTGCGGCCACGGCTCCCATAGCCCCGCAGTTTCTCTCCGAGTGCTCGTCCATGGCGGAGTGGCTGCTGCTTTGCGCTTTGCTCCGCAAGGAATCAAGCGCCCTTCCCGGCGCCGAGACCGCGCGCCTGCCGGAGCTGGCCGACAGCCCATGGGATATTCGCTACATAAGCCCCGAAACCTATGAAAAGGCGCAGGCTGGCGCCGGGACCGAAGCAAGCGAGGCGCCCGCGGAGGCCGATGAGGCGATGGTCGAAGAAATCGAGAGAAGGCTCGGTTTCAGCTATCCATACGAGCTTGCGACTAGGTTGCCCTCAAAGCTCACGGCCACGGAACTCAAAGGGCGTTTCCTCGACAGGGAGGCCGCCGAGGAAGCTGAGCAGCTTGAAAAGCCGGAGAAAAGGTATGTGTTCAGGCGCCCGAACTTCGAGGTGATGGAAACGCCGCTCACCGCCATAGAGCGCGGAATTGCCCTGCACCTCGTCATGCAGTACATAGACTACAAAAAATGCAGCAGCCTGAGTGATATAGAGGCCGAGATAGAAAGGCTCACCCGGGATAGGTTCATCACCGAAAAGCAGGCGAAGGTCGTGCCTCCGGCTAAGATTTTAAACTTTTTCACCTCGCCGCTCGGGCGGGAGGTGCTTGACGCCGATAATCTTCGCCGCGAATTTAAGTTCTCCCTGCTCGTCCCGGCTTCCGACTACTTCCCGGGCGTTAAGGGCGATGAAAAAATACTCCTTCAGGGTGTGGTCGACTGCTGCTTTGAAAAGCAGGGCGAGTTAACCGTAATAGACTTCAAAACGGATTATGTCACCAAAGACAGCCAGAACGAGAGGGCGGAGAGCTACAGACCGCAGATAGAGGCCTATTCAAAAGCGATGGAGCGCATAATGGGGCTGCCCGTGACAAGAAAGATTTTGTACTTCTTCAATACCGATTCGGCGGTTGAGCTTTAAGTACCCCTAATTCGGCTTGACTTCAAAAAAATAGTTGCAATTTGAACTATTGTATGTTAAAATACCCTTTGCTGCAAAAACAGCGGTTTTCGGATAAGAAAGAGGTGAACATAATGAAGGAAGGGATTCATCCCAACTATATGCAGACCACAGTAAGGTGCGCCTGCGGCGAGGTCTTTGAAACAGGTTCTACAAAAAAGGATATAAGGGTTGAAATCTGCTCAAAGTGTCACCCCTTTTTTACGGGCAAGCAGAAGCTTGTTGACACAAGTGGCCGTGTAGACAAGTTCAACAAGAAGTTTGGCCTGTAATATACTTTGACTATTGAACCGGATAACCTGCGCCAAAAGCGCGGGTTATTTTTGTATTAGCCGCCGCGCACCCAAGTTTAGGAGGTACGAGTACGGAAAAGATTGTGTATGAAAGAGCCGTGCTGGCGGGGCTTTCCGCTGACAGCATGGCTGACCATGAGCGCTCGGATGAGACGAGCCTCGCAGAGCTCGAGGCCCTTTTGCAGACGGCGGGCGGCGAGTGCCGCGGTATTGTAATTCAGAGCAGGCCCGCCCCGGACCCACGCAGCTTCATCGGCGAGGGCAAGGTAAAGGAAATGAAAGCGCTCATAGAAGCTGAAAACTGCACCCTCGCGGTGTTTGACAACGAGCTTTCGCCCTCCCAGATGCGCGCCCTTTCCGAGGATTTGGGCGTAAAGGTACTGGACAGGAGCGGGCTGATACTCGATATTTTCGCCCAGCGCGCGAGAACAAGGGAGGGTAAGCTCCAGGTTGAGCTTGCCCAGTATAAATACCTTCTCCCGCGTCTTGCCGGCATGTGGACCCACCTCGAGCGACAGGCGGCGAGCGGCACAAGCAGCCCGATTGGCACAAGGGGCCCGGGTGAGACGCAGCTTGAGACCGACAGGCGGCACATAAGGCGGAAGATTCAGAAGCTTGAGCAGGAGCTGGAAGCGGTGCGCAAGGTGAGGAGCACGCAGCGCCGATTGCGCGAGAAAAACAGCATGCCCGTCGTCGCGCTGGTCGGCTACACGAACGCGGGCAAATCCACTCTCTTAAATAAGCTGACCGGCTCGAACATCTCGGCAAACGACAGGCTCTTCGATACGCTCGACACGACGACAAGAAGGCTGATGATAAGCGAAACGCAGGAGGTCCTGCTCTCCGACACCGTCGGCTTTATTCGCAAGCTCCCGCACCATCTGATAGAGGCCTTCAAGGCGACCCTGGAGGAGCTTACCTATGCCGATTTGCTTTTGCATGTTATCGACGCTTCAAGCCCCGACTGGGAGCAGCAGTACAGGGTCGTGGAAGGGCTCATCAGGGAGCTGGGGGCTGAAAAGACGCCCCGTATAGACGTTTACAACAAGGTGGACAAATGCGCCGAAAGCATTCTTCCGCACGGTGAAAACAAGGTCGCGGTTTCCGCGCTGACCGGCGAGGGCATAGAGGAGCTCATAAGGCGCATAAACGAGATTATCGGCAGAGAAAACCGCCGCGTGACGGTGCTTCTGCCCTATAAAAGCGCCGCCCTTCTGGAGATGCTCCACCGTGAGGCCTATGTGGAAAAGCTTCAGTACACGGACGAACACATAATCGTTGAGGCAATCTGCTCCCCGGAGACCTACGGAAAGCTGCGTGAATTTGTCTCGGAGGTGAAGTGAGGATGGAGTACTTCGTCCCCACTGGCTATGGAGAGGCCGAATTTATTGAAAAGCGCTCCCGCTTTATCGGGAGGGTCTGGCGGACCGATACCGAGGAGGAGGCCCTTAAGCGAATTGCGGAAACAAGGGAGAAGCACTGGGACGCAACGCACAACGTCTACGCCTATATCATAAAAGACGGCGGCGTGATGCGCTATTCGGACGACGGCGAGCCGCAGGGTACTTCCGGCATGCCGGTACTCGGCGTTTTCCGCTCCGCGGGGGTATTTAACGTCTGCTGCGTCGTCACAAGGTACTTCGGCGGCACTCTGCTTGGCGCGGGCGGGCTTGTGCGCGCATACTCCCACACGGCGGCGCTTGCGCTTGAGAGCGCCGGAATCTCCGTTATGCGGCGCTGGAGAGAGGTAATAATTTACTGCCCTTACAGCCTTTTTGAGCGCGTAAAAAACGAAATTGCGGCATTTGAGGGCGCCGCTACGCATATAGATTACGGGGCCGAGGTTACACTTAATGCGCTGCTGCCGGCTTCAAGAGTCGAGGGTTTTAACGCAAGGCTCATTGATATGTCTGCCGGCACTCTTGCTCCTGAAATAGGGAAAGAGTGCTACAGGGCGGTCAGCGTGAAAGAGGGAAGCAATGAGTAATATTTTTGTAGGCATGCTGCTTGTATTTCTGGATTTCAGTATAAATCTTGGCAGAATAAGAATAGGGCTGATACCTGATTTCATAGGCTATATAATCATGGTAAAAGGGCTTTCTGAGCTCTCTGACGAAAGTTATTACTTCGTAAAGATAAAAGGTTTTGCAAAGGGCATGGCCGTTTATACGGGCATTTTGTACCTTTTTGATTTGCTTGGAGCGTCAAAAGATTTCGGCATCGGCTCATATCTGTTGGGGCTTGCCTCGACCGTCATTTCCCTTTATATATCCAACGGAGTTGTAAAGGGAGTTGAGGATATGGAGATTGTCCGCAATATTGAGCTGAACGCCGAGTCACTGTATTCGGCATGGAAGGTCAACGCCGGTTTTACTCTGGCTGCCTACGTGCTGATTATCATACCTTTTTTAAGCGTTATCTGCATGCTTGTGTCTTTCGTTGCCGCCATAGTTTTTCTGGTGGCCTTCAACAGGTCGAAAAAGCTCTATTACGGAGCATGGTATTAGACAGACAGGGCGTCCGGTATGTTACGGACGCCCTGATTATTTATTGTCAACAAATCAATTTTAACTAATCCTCGCAACTCCCGTGCGCCTTGCCGCCTCGGCGACCGCCTTTGCCACCGCGGGTGCGACCGCGGGGTCTAAAGCCGAGGGCAGGAGGTTCTGTGCGCTGAGCTCTTTCTCGACAAACGCTGCAAGTGCGCCCGCTGCCGCGAGCTTCATCTCGTCGTTTATGTCCGAGGCCCGGACGTCCAGCGCGCCCCTGAAAATGCCGGGGAAGGCCAGGACGTTGTTAATCTGGTTCGGGAAGTCGCTGCGCCCCGTGCCGACGACCGCGGCTCCTGCTTTGCAGGCCTCGTCCGGCATTATCTCGGGAACCGGGTTTGCCATGGCAAAGACTATGGGCGAGGGGGCCATGGTGCGGACCATATCCTGCGTCACGGTCCCTGCCGAGGAGACTCCGATAAACACATCGGCTCCTTTTAAGGCGTCGGCAAGGGTGCCTTTCAGCTTTTCCCGGTTTGTGATTTTCGCAATCTCCGCCTTACCCGGGTTAAGGTCATGGCGGCCCTCGTATATTGCCCCTGTGCGGTCGCACATGATTGCGTTATTAAGGCCAGCCTTCTTCAGAAGCTTTACTATCGCGATACCGGCTGCTCCGGCGCCGCTGATTACAACCTTAATTTCCTCCATCTTTTTCCCGGTGAGCTTCAGCGCGTTTATAAGCGCCGCGAGCACGACGACGGCGGTCCCGTGCTGGTCGTCGTGAAAGACGGGTATGTCGCAGCGCTCCTTAAGCCTTCGCTCTATTTCAAAGCATCGGGGTGCGCTTATGTCCTCGAGATTTATACCGCCGAAGCTCCCTGACAGGAGCGCCACGGTGTTTACTATCTCGTCGACATCCTTTGAGCGGAGGCAAAGCGGTATTGCGTCGACGCCGCCGAAGGTCTTAAAGAGCACGCACTTGCCCTCCATGACTGGCATGGCCGCCTCGGGGCCTATGTCGCCGAGACCGAGAACCGCGGTGCCGTCCGTAACTACGGCCACGAGATTGTGCCTGCCGGTGAGCTCGAAGCTCTTTGAGATGTCCTTTTGTATCTCAAGACAGGGGGCGGCGACGCCCGGGGTGTAGGCAAGCGACAGGTCCTCGCGGCTTAACAGGTTCATCTTGGGGAGGATTTCCTGCTTTCCCGCCCACTCATAGTGCATTTTAAGTGATTGAGCCATATAATCCATTTTAATCGGTCCTTCCCGCAGGGGTTATCAATTACCCTACTGCCGTAGAGGACATTTTATAGTAAATTCCGGGATATTTCAAGAGGGAAAAGAGCCTGAAAAGCTCGTCAGCTCGGCCCCCGGATAATAATTTGCAAGGATTTCGTCGAATGTTGCCCCGTCCGCGGCCAGGATGTTGGCCCCGTACTGGCTCATGCCCACGCCGTGCCCATAGCCCGCGACGGAGAACACAAAGCTTCCCCCGTCGTATTTAAAAGAAAAGGCGGTTGAGCGAAGCCCAAGCAAAAAGCGTAAATCGGAGCCTGATATATCCACGCCGCCGACCCTGAGGGATTTAACCCGCCCGCTCTCGGTGTAAAGCACACCCGAAATCCACAGATTGGGGTCGTCCACAAAATGCGCGTTCGGGAATCTCCCGAGTACGGTATTCTTAAAATCTTCCGCAGATATGCTAAGCGTCGATAATAGGTTTGAAACGCGCTCCGGAGTCTCCGGACTGTCGACGGGCACAAGATAGGGAAGGGGATTTTTCCAGACGTTTTCGCTCCCTTCGGTTTTGCCGGGGGATGAGGAATGAAATACTGCCAGTATCGGCTCTCCCGCCCAGGTCAAGTACAGTCCATCCGTAGCCTCGACGGCAGAGCGGATTTTCTCTATGTACTTGTCGTAATCCCCTCCCCATTTTGCCTTCAGCTCCGAAGGCCCCAGATAGGCGCTGCAGCAGGCATAATTGTCGCAGATGTCGTATCCCTGATGAAAGTGGGACTTCTTTGAAATCTTGTGAAGCGCGTAGGTGCGCGCCGCGACCGCCTGGGCCTTCAGCGCTTCGACATTGAAGGAGGCCGGCATTTCCGCTGCCACAACCCCTGTCAGGTAATCATTTATGGAGATGTCCACCGCTTCTCCTCCGCGGCCCAGCCTGATAACGGCGCCGTCTCCGGTTTGCGGCGCTTCAGTTTCAGGTGCAGACGTGAGAACGGGGGCAGGCGGAGCAGCAGGGGTGTGGACAGGCGGAGCGGTAGCAGACGGGGTGGGAACAGACGGAGTAGAAGTAGACGGAGCGGGGGTAAACACGGGAGGAGCAGACGTGGCGGGAGCGGAGGGCGTGGGGACAGAGGGAGCGGGAGCCTCCAAAGCCGGCGCTACAAATATTAAAGGGATGTAGAGGACCAGCGCAATCAATATAATTGAAACTATCAAGACAGCTTTCATCAAATACTCCATTCTCTCCGTAAAAGTCAAGACAGTTGACGGAGCTTCGGTTCTGGTGTAAAATGGGTCGGATACCCCTATACAGCTTATGCATCTATATTATACTTATGCCTTGGTCTGAAAGGGATGGTAAATATTAGCCGTCAGAGTAGAACATACGCGATTATTACCGCGGCTTTGGGCCTTATAGGCGCCTTGCTTAGGACGATTGAGCTTAACACGGTTTTTGAGCCGGAAACCGGGCTTGCCTTGAGATGGCAGCCGATTACTATTTCGCTTGCACTTCTTTCGGCGGCGGCCATCGTTTTTTTTGTTATTCTTTCGGGCAGGCTGAAAAACCTGGAGAGCCCTCCTACTTACTGCTCAGCTCTCGAGAACAAAAGCTCGCTTGCGCTTGTTGTATCGACTCTGGCCGCCCTGGGCTTTGCCATAGGCTCCGTATTATATTATAAAGACAGGGTGGGCGAAGTGACTGCCCTTATACTTATGCTCTGCGGCTTTATTACGGCACTGTCGGCCTTTATGCTCGCCCGCAACGTGTATTTTGGAAAAGAACACCCGGGAAACGCCGTATTCAGCACTATTATTGTAATCTTCGTCTGCCTTTGGATGGTGCTTGAGTATAGAATGCGCGCGGCGGACCCCGTCGTGCTCAGGTATGTCTATGACTTTCTGGCGCTCTGCGCGGCGTCCGTAGCCTTTTATTATAAGGCTGGCTTTGCCTTCGACAGGCCGAGGCCCTCGCGCACGGTCCTCTTTTCGATGATTGCCTGCTACTTCTGCCTTGTGGCCATGCCCGGGGCGAGCGGAAACGCCCAGCCAATCTTTTTCTACTGTCTTGCCCTGTTGCTTTTCGCGGACTTGCCCGCAGTAATCGGGAATCTGAAAGAAAAAGGTGAAAATGAGGAGATAGAGGAGCAGGACGAGCAGGAGCAAGAAGAGCAAGAAGAACAAGAAGAACAAGAGGAGCCGGAGGACGAATCCTCGCTTTAGGTTCCAGACTTATTGAGCGGTTTAATAAATGAAATATTTAAACACGAAGCCCCGTCCTTTCGGACGGGGCTTCGTGCAGTAAAAGAGAGGAGTTCTGTACATAGGTACTATGTGGAAGAGCTTCCGCTCCGGTTAGCTACTTAAGTTTTGCTTTGTCCTCCAGAACGACATCCACCGTGAAGTAATTGCCGTTTCTGTAAATCTTCAAGCTCACCGTATCGCCGGCGGTGAACGAGTTGATGATTTCGGTTAGCTCCGAGGAGGACTTAACCGTCAAATCGTTAACGGCGCAGATGATGTCTCCGCGCTGTATCCCCTTGTTATAGGCGTCGGAGTCGGTGTGGACCGCGCTGACGTAAACGCCCTTGGGAAGTCCGTAATAGATTGCGGCCGATATGGTTATATCCGACTGTATGATGCCCAGCGCAGGCCTTCCCGCGACATAGCCGTTTTTGAGCAGCTCGTCGACTATCGCCTTGGCGACGTTTGTGGGGATTGCAAAGCCTATGCCCTCTATAGTCGAGTAGTGGGAGACCATCTTCATGTTGGTAATTCCTATTACCTGGCCGTACATATTGATAAGGGGGCCGCCGGAGTTGCCTTCGTTTATCGCGGCGTTTGTCTGCAGAAGGGTCATCGTGTAGCCGTTATAGCTTATGTTGCGGTTAATTGCGGAGATTATTCCGTTTGTCATCGTAAGGGACTGGTTGACGGGGTTTCCGATGGCGACCACCGTGTCGCCCACCTCGACGAGCTGCGAGTCGCCGAATTCCGCCGGGGTAAGGCCGCTTGCGTCTATTTTGAGCACGGCAAGGTCGCTCTGCTCGTCTCCGCCGACCATCACGGCAAAATACTGATCCCCGTTTTCGAGGGTAATGGTGATTGCAATGCTGTCTTTAATCACGTGGTGGTTTGTCACAATGTACCCGCTGCTTGAGATTATGATTCCGGTGCCCAGCGAGCTGCCGCCCTGAAGCTCGGAAGTAATAGAAACTATCGAAGGAGCGCATTTCTTGTATATTTCCTGGAAGCTGAGCATATCCCCGGTCTCGGGAGGCTTGTTCATTGAAAGTACGGTGCCGTCCCAGCTTACGCCGGAGGGCAGCCCGGGAACCGGTGCCGTCGGAGTAGGTGTCTGTGTCAGAGGGAGGGGCGCCGTGACGCTGGCGCTCTCCTCTGGCCGTGGGATAAGTGAGATTTTTATGTTACCGTCTCCGGATGAGAACTGGAAGTCGTAATGTGTGAAAAGGTAGGTTATGAAGGAAGAAACAACTATTAGGGCAAGTGAGGTAAGGGCCATCGCTATAAACTTAGCCAGGCCAAGCTTTTTTTTCTTGCGAGGCTCGTCATCACGGACATAGTTCTGGGGGAGAGCCGAAGGGACCTGGGGGGAAAACGGTTTATATTCGCGTTCGACCGGGGATGTATAGGCCGAATAGCCGAAGGAACCGACCCCTTCACGCTCCGGTGTGAAGTCGGAGGGTCTTTCGCTTCTATCTACGGTCCTTTTCAAACGGAATTTTCTTTTCTTGTTGCCGTCTTCCAACATATTTGTCTCCTCCAAAGACTGATTGCAGTATAGAATGCTAATGTGGAGCAATTATGAATAGGCTGTAAAAATATTGTAAACGCACAGCCGCGCTAAAATTCACGATTTTAGCGTCAGGGTAAAAACAAATTCCGTTACTCCCTCTGAGCTCGTCACATACACGTTTTCCTTGTGGTTGTCTATAATGGCTTTCACGATGTAAAGCCCAAGGCCGACCCCCTCCTTGTCCAGCCCGCGGCTGCGGTCTGTTTTGTGGAAGCGGTTGAATATGAGAGGAAGCTCGGACTGCGGTATAGTCTCTCCGGTGTTCTTAACGGAGATATATGCCTTGTCGTTTTGCTTCCAGACGCTGAGCGTCACCACCGCGCCCTCGGGCGAGAACTTAACGGCGTTGTCGAGCAGGTTATAGACAACCTGGGTGATGGAGTCCGGGTCTCCGACTACCATTATGCTCTCCTCTGGTATCTGAAGGTCGGGTGATAGGTTCTTTGCCTTCAGTTTCCCGTCAAGCCCCAGCACAACCCTGCGGAGCAGCTCGGTGATGTCGAAGGTGTTCGTGATATGGGAAGGGTCTATGGACTGGATTCGGGACAGCTCGAGCATCCTGCGCACAAGGCGTGAGAGCCTCTTTGTCTCCGAGGAGATGATTTCAAGGTAGGTGCTCTGCTTTTCGGGCGGGATGGTCCCGTCGATAATGCCGTCGGCAAAGCCG
This sequence comes from Clostridiales bacterium, assembly GCA_012838345.1. Classification (GTDB taxonomy): domain Bacteria; phylum Bacillota; class Clostridia; order Oscillospirales; family Oscillospiraceae; genus DUPK01. The sequence continues at coordinate 65,619 of DUPK01000063.1, forward strand.
GCTATGCTCGTCATGGGAGTTTTAAGTTCGTGCGATATGTTGGCGATAAACTCGCTGCGTAGCTTTTCGGCTCTTTCGAGCGACTCGGCCATGGAGTTGAACGCGGCGGCAAGCTCGGCTATTTCGTCCCTGCGCCTTGTCTGCCTGACGCGGACGGAGAAATCGCCCCTTGCAAAGCGCTTTGCGGCGGCGGCCATCTCCTTGAGCGGGGCAACCTGCCTACCGGTCGTGATGAGCGAAAACACCAGCGAGAGGATGAGCACGAAGCAGGAGGCAAAGAAGAATATAACTGCGAAGGAGCGCCATATCTGTATCATCGTCGAAGACTCTACCGATATAAGTATATATCCCCCCTGGGCGTCGTAATAGGGGTCGTAGACGGTCGTGCAGTGGTAATAGCGCGGGGTGTTGAACAAGCCCTCAAGCAGCCCCGTGTCTGTCACCGCCCCGTCCCATTTTACGGTGTTAATTAGGTTCTCCGGGAGCTTTGCCCCTATGTGCTGGCAGGTGCCGTAGGTATCAGAACAGGAGACGATGTTTCCGTAGTTGTCGCTGAGGATTATATGTATGTTCGACGCTGCCGCTATCGCGGAAATCGTCATGCGCAAATCCCAGTCGTCCAGCTCCACTTCGGTGAGCTTGGCAGAAACGGTGGCCTCTATGACGCCCGCTGTCATGCGCAGGGACTCCCGCTTGTCGGAGACTATAAAGCTATAGCTGACGGCCATAAAGGAGGTCCCGAGAATGAGGAAGCTCAGAAGGACCATGCCGACCGTCAGCATAAAGTTTTTCAGATAAATACTTTTCATGCCGGGGAAGGGCCCCCTTATAAATTACTCTTTAAGCTCAAACTTGTAGCCGACACCCCAGACTGTGGTCAGAGCCCAGCGGTCGCTGACGTTCTCAAGTTTTTCGCGAAGACGCTTTATATGCACGTCGACCGTGCGCGAATCGCCGAAGTAGTCGAAGCCCCACACCTCGTCGAGAAGCTGGTTTCGCGTATATACCCTGTTGGGCGAGGAGGCCAGATGGAACAAAAGCTCAAGCTCCTTGGGCGGAGTGTCCACCTTTTTGCCGTCCACGATTAGCTCGTATGACTCCATGTTGATAACGAGCTTGTCGAAATTGAGCTTTTTGCTCTTTGTCTCCTCGGGCTCGTAGCGGCGCAAAACCGCGTGGACGCGGGCCATGAGCTCTTTTATCTCAAAGGGTTTTGTTATGTAGTCGTCGGCGCCCATCTCAAGGCCCGAAATCTTGTCGTTGGTCTCGCCTCTGGCGGTGAGCATGATAACCGGCACCTTCGAGGTCTTGCGGATTTCCCGGCAAACTGCCCAGCCGTCCATGACCGGCAGCATTATGTCCAGAAGTATGAGGTCCGGCTCGAAGCTCTGCGCCATCGACACGCCGGCCCCGCCGTCGGGTGCTATTGATATTGTAAAGCCGTCTTTTTCAAGATACAGGCGAAGAAGCTCCGCAATATTTGCGTCATCCTCGATTATAAGGACCTTTTTTGACATAAATACACCTCATTGTGAGATTATGTGAAATTTCCCTCTCAACTCATTATAATAAATAAGTAAGGGGAGTCAATAGTGAATAAATTGTTAATTGTACCCGACAGGGGACTAATTTCCAAGCGCTTATTTGTGAATATTTGGGGTAAGAGCCCGGTGCTTGACTGATTATTTCGCCGGAGACCAGGCTGTGGGCAAAAGCGCGGGGCGGGTTTTCCCCTCGCCCGGAGAACGACGATTGCAAATATATGCGAAAGCCGAAGGGCGCATGTGCGGCCCTTCGGCTTAAATAATATGCTTTTGTCTGCTTATGAAGCTAAATAATACTCAGTATAATAGCCCAGTTTATATTGGTGCTCGGAAACTCTGGGCTCAATGCCGATTTCCTTAAGATATGACATAGTCCTTTCCGAGCTGACGTTTGGAACAATGGTGAAGCTGATTTCATTTGCAAAGTTAAATACGATAAAGCAGTCATAATATGCGTTTTCAGAACCCGGGTCATACAAGATGGGGACTCTGCAGAGTTTGCCCTCGCGCAAATCAGCATGTATGAAATCGCGCAGGAACTCCCGTGCCTTTTCGCCCGTGAGGTACTCGGTAATGTAGTCCATGTCACTGTTGCTGTTCCGGCCTACGTAGTTTATCTCTACTGTGGTAAGGAGAGCCGGGTCCCATTCAAGGAAGCGGCTCATGCGGTCGGCCACCGCCGCGGGAGTATTAATCGTATCTTCCAGGAGCTCGAGCACTTCTCTGTCCACCCCGGGCACATCGTAAAGGTCATAGCGGCGTGAAATTTGCTTGAAGTCTCTGCGGTCATAGAGGATTGAGACGTGGAACGAGTCATAATAGGCGTCCCTGTTTTCTCTGGCGAAAGCTTCGTTTGCTTCCTTGTTTTCGACTATGGCCTTATGCGCCTGCATAAGCTCGCTTATCACCTCGGGGTCGTTAAATGTCATGGGGGAGGAGAACCCTGAAATAGTGACATCGAATATCGAATCTAGTTTGGGGATATATCTCTCGACCTTAAAGACGTCAAATTCCATCGCCGTCACAAGCGCGCTTAGGACAAGGGCATATGCGATGAAGCCGGCTCCGGTTTTCTTAAACACCCGGAAGGATTTGTTGAGCAGCATTGAGGTGATGAAGTAGCCCAGGAATCCGCCCGCTGTCATGCATACGAGAATCGACCAGGCCGAGTTGTCAGGCGGGTTGTAGATTGATGAGGCGAATATGGCCAGATAGAAGATCATTCCGATTACAAGCGAACCGATGAAGGCGAAGAAGTACAGGAAGACCGGCCTTAAGGCGGGCACGGCTATGAACTCCGAGGCGCTTTCGCTGTGGCGCCTGCGGTAAAGCAGCAGAGCGATAATAGCATAGACTAAGCCTGCCACGGCGTATAATATGAGCGCATACCAGCCTGTGTAGGCCGGCTCTGTTTGCAGGATGCCGACATAACGACCCGTAACATTGGTGTTTTTAAACAGCATAATAATTGGCGATAGAATGTCAAAGGTTGTCGAGCCGCTGTCTGAAAGGCCGTAGCAGAACAGCGAAGTCCAAAAGCGGATTATAAGCTCGATTATGATTACGACAAAGTTTAATATGCCGTAAATCACCAAGTGCGCAAAGCCGTGGCCGGTCAGGAAGGCGCAAAAGACCGCAAAGCCATAGAAGAACAGTCCCTCAAGGCAGACCATAGCAAGCCACTGGAGCAGATATTTGATGGCAAGAGCGCCGTATATAAGCTCGACCACAGCCGACAGCGCGAAGATAAAGAGGTTCGATACGAAAAGCCAGCAAAGGCCGGAGAGGAAACAGGTCAGGAAAAGCCCCTCGCGGCGGATGGGCAATGTGTGAAAGGCGCCGACGCTTCTAGAGGTATAGAGGTACGAAAAGAGTGTCAGCGCAGACACGAAGCCGAAGATGGCGTTAGTTATGACGCCCATGTAAAGCGCGTTGCTCAATACGTACCCATTGACGATTTCCGGGTAGGAGCTCGACAGCTGGCTTAGAAGCACCAGTGGCATGCCAATAAGCCAGGCGATGTTGTAGAGAACCCAGACGGGCCAGAAGCGCTTTATGTTCTTGAAGAACAGGGCCTTATTAAAGCAGGATTTCGCGGACTTCATAGTCTACACCTCCCAGTTCGTAAATGAAAATCTCCTCAAGCGTGAGCGGCACAAGGTCGAAGAAAACAGGGTTAAGGGCTGCGACCTTCTCGCTTATATACTCGTTTGAGCCGCGCATGATGAGCGTCAGCACACGCCCGCTTGTCGACTGGTGGATTGCCCCGAAATCCTCAGGAAGTGTGTTGCCCTCGGGCAGGACGAGCTGGACCTTTGCTATGTTGTCCTGAAGCTCCGACAGAGAGCGCTGCAGTAGGAGCCTTCCGTTGTGCATTATCCCGACGTGGTCGCAGACGTCCTCGAGCTCGCGCAGGTTGTGAGAGGAGACAAGAACGGTCGTGCCCCTGTCGGAAACATCGTTCATGATGATGCTCCATACCTGGCGGCGCATAACGGGGTCAAGCCCGTCTACCGGCTCGTCTAGGATTAGTATGTCGGGGCGCATGCACACGGCGAGCCTGAAAGCCGACTGCTTCTGCATGCCCTTCGAGAGCTGACGCATCGGGCGCTTGTCGTCGAATTCGAAGACTTTGCCGAGCTTTTCATAGAGCTTTGCGTCAAAGCGCGGGTATATTCCTTTGTAAAAATGCATCATATCCCTTGTGGTGGCCTGGAGAAAGAAGAATATTTCATCCGGTATATAGGCCAGGCGCTGCTTTATCCCGGGGTTTTCATAGACTGTTTGGCTGTCTATCAAAACCTCGCCCGAGTCCTGGCGGTATATCCCCGTAAGGTGGCGGATGACCGTCGATTTGCCCGCTCCGTTTGGCCCCACAAGCCCGTAGACCGAACCCTTTTCCACGTTAAAGCTAAGGTTATCAAGGGCCGTAAAGCCGCCGAAGCGTTTTACGAGATTTTTTACCTCAATCATATTGCGACATTCCTTTCGATGTACTTAAGGCAGAATAAAAGCATAAGGGGAAGCGGCTTTGCCGTTTAAGCCCCGCGCTTAAAGCAGGGCGTGAAACGCATTTTATTTCAATCGAAGTTGGTATCATGCTGCGCACGCCCTCCTTCCGAATCCTTAGCAAGCCTGTCTATGCGGCTTTTTAGCTCCCCGGCACCCATGCCCAGAAACATAAGCTCCACCGCCGCCTCCTCAAACTTCTTAAGCTGCCGCTCGCGGCGCCCCGCATCCACTTCCGATATGTCGGACACAAAGGAGCCCTTGCCCGCGGTCGTGTAAATATAGCCCTCTGCCTCGAGCTCCTTGTAGGCCCGCTGTATGGTGTTGGGGTTTATCGCGAGGGAGGAGGCAAGCTCACGAACCGAGGGCAGCCTTTCGTGGGGTGAAAAGGCGCCTGTCATCACGAGTTTTCTGATGCCGTCCTTTATCTGCTCATAAATCGGCCTTGAGTCTCTGTAGTTTAGGTTTATCACGTCATCACCACCCTTGAAATCTGTATTAACAATGTTAATACAGATAATACACAGCGCGAAACCACTTGTCAAGTGATTTTTTGAAAATTTTGGTCAACAACGGAAAGTATTTCTATTAGGGTGCTCCGGACAGGCGGAATATATTTCTCTGTTTTTTAAATAGATTTCAGTTTAGTTGACAAAAGATTGATGCCTTGATATACTGGCACCGACAAAAGAATAAAGATGCTTTCGGGTGGCCGCTGCCTTAATAAGGAAACAGGTGAAAAGCCTGTGCGAACCCGTCGCTGTAAGAGAAGAGTCCGTTTCACGTTTGGGTCACTGAGAAATCGGGAAGATCGAAGCGGGTGTTGACGCTCGAGCCAGAAGACTTGCCCGGAAGCCGGTACGAAAAGCCACGGGGGATTGGCGAAAGTACATATATGGGGATAATATGGCTTTATCCTCTTGTGTGCGCTGTGGCTTTCGTTTTGAAAGCCGCTTTTATTTTGCTTATTTCCGTGCCCTGTATGCGGTCGCGGCACCCCCGTTGATACTGATTGGAAACTCCTTATGTAGGTTATCTGCTCAAAGGTAAGAAGCCGGAGGCTTAAGCCCCCGGCTTTTTACCTTGTCTGGAGAGGGGAAACGGTGCCTTGGAAATACGTACCGAGTCTGTAAAAGTGGACAAGGGACGGTATTAAATATCTTTCTCATAGCAGCAGAAAGGATATTCCATGTGGGGATAACGAAGCTGTCCCGCTCTTTTGTATCCAAAATTCTCGTACAGCTTTAGTGCCGTTTCATTTCCGCCGTAGGCCACTAATCTAATACTGGAATAGTCGTTTTTTAAGGCGAAATCCTCAATGAAGCCTAACATCTTTTTTGCAATGCCCCTGCCCTGGTATTCGGGCAGAACGGCCAACCTGTGGATGAACAATACCTTTCTCCCGTCGGAAGACCATTTTAACTGACTGTGTTCAGGGGGCTCTTCTTCAATTTCTTCATTTATTGCAGCGTATGCTATGCATCTGCCCTTGTCCTTTATAACGTAACTGTGCCCGCTCTCAATATCTTCTTCAATAATATTGGCGTCCGGATAGGCTTCATCCCACTGATATATCCTCTGGCTCTCCATATGTTTTGTGCACCTGGAGATTATATCCAATACATCCGGCACGTCCCCTTTTTGCCCCTTGACAATATCCATCCCTTTTTTCCCCTTAATAAGTCTGTTTTCATTTTTCCGTTTCATATTAACAAAAATTTGACCGATTTGAAATATAAAGATTTCTGAATTGTCAGGTCAAATCCCGAAAAAGAAAATGCCCTTAACAGCCGCAGCCGTTAAGGGCATTGAATATTTATCAGATTACTTTCCGAAATATCTCTTTAGCAGTCCCGCAAAGCCCGCGCCGTGTCTGGCTTCGTCCTTTGCCATCTCGTGTACTGTGTCATGGATGGCGTCATAGCCAAGCTCCTTGGCGCGCTTGGCAAGCTCGCACTTGCCCGTGCAGGCGCCGGACTCCGCACCGGCGCGCATTTCAAGGTTCTTCTTGGTGCTGTCCGTCACTACCTCGCCCAGAAGCTCAGCAAACTTCGCGGCGTGCTCGGCTTCCTCGAAGGCGTAGCGCTTGAAGGCTTCGGCAATCTCGGGATAGCCTTCGCGGTCGGCCACGCGGCTCATCGCTAGATACATGCCCACCTCGGCGCATTCGCCGTTGAAGTTGTCAAGAAGACCCTGGTATACGTCCGGCTCCACCTTGTCCTTGGCTCCGATGCCGACTACGTGCTCGGCCGCATAGCCGGATTCCTGAGCCTGCTCTCTGAACTTGCTCGCAGGAGCCTTACAGACGGGGCAGGCCTCGGGGGGAGTGGAGCCCTCGTGAATATAACCGCATACTGTGCAAACCCATTTTTTCATAATAAATTACCTCCATATATTGATATTTTATATTTTGATTATTTAAGGAGCGAAAAACGCTCATTGCTTGCAATCGTTGCATTTACCGTGAAACAGTATCTCACAGTATTCGACCTCCCCGCCGTCAAAACCAACCGTGCCCTGAGCGGGGCCGAAGTCCGGCAGCATATCCATATCCAAAACCTTGCCGCACGAGTCGCAGATAAAGTGCGGGTGGGGGATTACCTGTGCGTCGAAGCGCTCCTGCCCCTTTACCGTGGCGACGCTGGTTACAAGCCCCTCGGTTCTGAAAAGCGAGAGGTTTCTGTATACGGTGCCAAGGCTGAGGTCCGGAAAAGTAGGCTTGAGCCTTGCGTATATCCATTCGGCGGAGGGGTGCGCTTTTGTTGAGCGCAGCGTTTTGAGTATCGCCTCGCGTTTCCGGCTGTATTTGCGTGCCGTTTTCATCTCTACCTCCATAACGATAATAATAATTATTATTGATTTTATTATAGCCGATGTTTTTGGGTTTGTAAAGGGGTTTATGAGAAAAATTTAAAAAATTTTTCCGGCATTTATTAATCATTTATACCTATAAGTTAATAAGATTTTACAATAAAGCCCCGACTCATTCGCTTTATATTAAGATTGTGAACAAATAGCATAAACTTTTGTGCAAAGCCTGTTTTTTTAGGCTGAAATCTGTTACAATATATACGAAAATAATATTGGCTGAAGCCCAATTAAAAAAGAGTAAAAGGGAGAATTGCTGACATGATTTCACACGGTAAGGAGATCAAGATTTTCACCGGAAACTCGCATCCCAAATTTGCGGAGGCAGTTTGCCGGCATCTCGGTCTCAGACTCGGTGAGTCGGAGGTTAAGTCCTTTTCCGACGGGGAAATATCCGTATCCATTCTCGAAACCGTTCGCGGTGCGGATGTCTTCCTGATTCAATCGACCTGCGCTCCGGTCAACGACAATCTTATGGAAATGCTGATTATGATTGACGCGTTCAGGCGCGCCTCTGCCGGCAGGATAACGGCCGTTATGCCCTATTTCGGATATGCAAGGCAGGACAGGAAGGCGAAGGCCAGAGACCCGATTTCAGCAAAGCTGGTCGCCAATATCATCACCAGCGCCGGGGCGGACAGGGTTCTTACAATGGACCTGCACGCTGCTCAGATTCAGGGCTTTTTTGACATTCCCGTTGACAACATGCTCGGGACGCCTCTTTTCGTAGAATACTACATAAATAAGTTCGGCTCGAACCTCGACGACGTAGTGGTCGTATCGCCCGACGTAGGCTCGGTGGCTCGCGCGAGGACCTTTGCGCAGAAGCTCGGCGCGGGCGGCCTTGCCATAGTCGACAAGCGCCGCCAGAGGGCCAATTCTTCCGAGGTTATGAACATCATCGGTAACGTCGAGGGCAAGCGCGTCATACTCTTTGACGACATGGTGGATACCGCGGGAAGCATCTGCGGCGCAGCCAAGGCTCTCGTCGAAATTGGTGGGGCGAAGGACGTCTACGCCTGCGCGACGCACGGGGTTCTCTCCGGCCCTGCCATTGACCGCGTAAACGAAAGCGTCATCAAGGAGATGATGTTCCTCGACACGATTCCCTATCCCTCTGATAAAAAGTGCGATAAAATCGGCTATATTTCCGCCGCGCATATGTTTGCCGAGGCGATAGACAGGGTTTACGAGGAAGTATCAATTTCACCCCTATTCAGATAAAAGCGAGGTTCGGACATGTTTTTTCTACCCAAACGGAGGGCTAAGCCCGAGTGGCTGGTAGCCTTTCTGGGAAATCCGGGGGCGCGGTACGAGAAAACCAGGCACAACGCCGGTTTCATGGCCGCGGGCGCTCTGGAGTCGGAAAAGGGGATAAGAATCCGCTCGCTAAAGTTTAAGTCCCTCTCAGCTCTTTGCACACTGGGCGGGGCGAGCGTGCTCGCAATCAAACCTCAAACCTTTATGAACCTCAGCGGCGAGGCTGTCAGGGAGGCATCCTCCTTTTATCGCATACCGCCGGAGCGTATAATAGTGGTCTGCGACGACACAGCTCTGCCGCTCGGAAAGCTCCGCATAAGGAGAAAGGGGAGCGCGGGCGGACATAACGGGCTTAAAAGCATTATCGAGTGCCTTGGTACCGACGCCTTCCTGAGGGTAAAAATCGGCGTGGGAGCGCCGACGCACCCGGAGCATGACCTAGTCGACTGGGTCATAGGCAGGATGAGCGAGAAGGATTACGGGGAGCTTCTCAAAGCCTCCCGTGAAGCGCTGGGAGCGGTCGAGTCGATTATTGAACAGGGAATCGACACAGCGATGAATAAATATAACTGAACACTCGAACATTATCGGGCGGAAACTCCGCCCGATAATTATATTCCGGCTTGAAAAAAATGCGCAATTAATGTATGATTAATCATTAAATCAAATAGAGCAATGGAGAGAAATGTATGATTTCACTTATAAACAGCGGCGTATATGTGAAAGACGGCAAATTCTACAAAAATCCCGAGCCCGGTTTTCCAACTCCGGACGAGGGCAGGGAGCAGACGATAGCCTACCGCATAATGCGCGCGCATGACATATCGAAAGACCCCAAAAATATGAGGCTCAAGTTCGACGCGCTCATATCGCACGACATAACCTATGTCGGCATTATACAGACGGCGAGGGCCAGCGGCCTAAAGGAGTTCCCGATTCCCTATGTGCTCACAAACTGCCACAATAGCCTCTGCGCGGTCGGCGGTACGATAAACGAGGACGACCATGTGTTCGGCCTCTCCGCCGCGAAGAAGTACGGCGGCATATATGTGCCTGCAAACCAGGCGGTTATACACCAGTACGCGAGAGAGGAGCTTTCCTTCTGCGGCGGCATGATACTCGGCAGCGACAGCCACACACGCTACGGCAGCTACGGTTGCATGGGCATAGGCGAGGGCGGCGGCGAGCTTGTAAAGCAGCTCCTTTCAAACACCTACGATGTCAGCGCCCCCGAGGTGGTGCTTGTCTGGCTTGAGGGCAAGCCGAGGCGCGGAGTAGGCCCGCACGACGTGGCGATAGCCCTCTGCGGTGCTGTGTTCAAAAACGGCTTTGTAAAGAACAAAATACTCGAGTTCGCGGGGCCCGGCGTTGCGGCCCTCGACGCGGACTACCGCATCGGCATTGACGTCATGACAACCGAAACCTCGTGCCTGAGCTCCGTCTGGACCACGGATGAGACAATTAAAGAATATTACGAAAATGTAGGCAGGCCTGAAGGCTACAAGGAGCTAAAAATCGAAAAGACAGCATACTACGACAGCGCGGTAGTGATTGACCTTTCCAAAGTAGAGTGCATGATAGCTCTGCCCTTCCACCCCTCTAACGCCTATACGATAAGGGAACTGCAGGAGAATCCCGAGGATATTCTAAAGCAGGTCGAGGACGAGTGCGGCGATACTCTCGGCGGTAAGGTCGAGCTTAAGCTCCGCGAGAAGATTGTAAACGGCAAAATCGTCGCGGACCAGGGCTCCATCGTCGGCTGCGCCGGCGGCACTTACGCAAACCTCGCAGAGGCGGCGGCGATTCTGGACGGCGCTTCAATCGGAAACGATTACTTTGACCTTTCCATTTACCCGGCATCGGCACCCATCTCGCTTGCGGTCACGAAGGACGGCATAAGCGAAAAGCTCATGCTCGCGGGCGCGGTTGTAAAGCCCGCCTTCTGCGGCCCCTGCTTCGGCGCGGGCGACACGCCGGCGCACAACGCCCTGAGCCTCAGGCACGTGACAAGAAACTTCCCAAACCGTGAGGGCTCAAAGCCCGGACAGGGACAGATTTCGGCTGTCGCTCTGATGGACGCCCGCTCGATTGCCGCGACTGCGAGAAACGGCGGAGTGCTCACCTCCGCGACCGAGATAGATTACGAAATTCCCAAAATGGAGTACAAATACGACCGTACGATATACGAAAAGCGCGTCTACAACGGCTTTGGAAAGCCGCAGCCCGAATACGAGCTGAAGCTCGGCCCGAATATCACGGACTGGCCGAAGATGCACCCGCTAGGCGAGAATATGCTAATGAAGCTCGCCGCCGTCATCTTCGACGAGGTCACGACGACCGACGAGCTCATCCCCTCGGGTGAAACCTCATCCTACCGCTCGAACCCCTTGAAGCTCGCGGAGTTTGCGCTCTCCCGCCGCGTGCCCGAGTATGTTGGCAGGGCAAAGACCATTCAGGCGGCGGAGCTTGAGCGCCGAGCGGGTAAGCCTACCCCGGAGATTCTCGAGGCGCTTTCAAAGGTCACAGATAAGCCCGAGGAGCTTGCGAAGGCAACCGACTTTGTGTCCTGCGTGTTTGCCAAAAAGCCCGGCGACGGCAGCGCGAGAGAGCAGGCGGCCTCCTGTCAGAAGGTTCTCGGCGGCGGGGCGAACATCTGCTACGAGTACGCGACCAAGCGCTACCGCTCTAACTGCATTAACTGGGGCATAGTGCCCTTCACGATAGACAAGGACACCCCCTTTGACTACGAAGCTGGTGACTACGTCTTTGTTCCCGGTATAAGAGCCGCAATCGAAAGCGGCAGGGAGGAGATACCCGCCAAGGTCATAACGAAGGACGGAGTGCGCGATATTACGCTCTATGCAAGGGGCTTGACAGACGAGGAGCGGACAATACTCAGAGAGGGCTGCCTTATAAACTATTACGCTTCGCTGATGAAATAAGGGCTTTTCGCCTTTATATGCGCCAAAGCGCGGAGCCTTCCGGCTTCGCGCTTTGGAAAGAGGGCAGATGAAGCCTGACAATCAATTCTTAAGGACGGGGAATACATGGACAAAATCAGGATGACAACGCCGCTTGTCGAGATGGACGGCGACGAGATGACAAGGGTTTTGTGGAAGCTCATCAAGGACGAGCTTCTGCTTCCCTTTGTGGATTTAAAGACCGAGTATTTCGACCTGGGGCTTTTGGAGCGCGACAGGACAAACGACCAGGTGACGATCGAAGCGGCGGAGGCCACCAAGAAGTACGGGGTGGCTGTAAAGTGCGCGACCATTACACCCAACGCCCAGCGCATGGAAGAGTACAAGCTAAGGGAGATGTGGAAAAGCCCGAACGGGACCATCCGCGGCATTCTTGACGGCACGGTTTTCAGAACCCCGATAATGCTCGAGCGCATAAAGCCGGCCGTCCGCACATGGAAAAAGCCCATCACGATAGCGCGCCACGCCTACGGTGATGTTTATAAAGGGACCGAGCTGCGCACGACTGAGCCGGGCACCGCGGAGCTTATATTCACCGGCGAGAGCGGGAAGGTCGAGAAGAAGCTCGTCCAGAAGATGGGCGGACCCGGCGTTTTGCAGGGAATGCACAACCTTGACAGCTCAATCGAGAGCTTCGCGCACTCCTGCTTTAAGTACGCCATCGACACGAAGCAGGACCTCTGGTTTTCCACCAAGGACACCATATCCAAGCTCTACGACGGCACGTTCAAGGAGATTTTCGAGAAGGTCTGCGAGGGGTACAAAGCCGAGTTTGAAAGGCTCGGGCTTAGCTACTTCTACACGCTCATAGACGACGCGGTGGCCCGCGTGATTCGCTCTGAGGGCGGCTTCATCTGGGCCTGCAAGAACTACGACGGCGACGTTATGAGCGACATGGTCTCGACCGCCTTCGGCTCGCTTGCCATGATGACGAGCGTGCTTGTTTCGCCCGACGGGAAGTACGAGTTCGAGGCGGCGCACGGCACGGTTACAAGGCACTATTACCGCTACTTAAAGGGTGAAAAAACCTCCACAAACCCCGTTGCGACCATCTTCGCCTGGACCGGAGCGCTCAAGAAGCGTGGGGAGCTCGACAGGCTGACCGAGCTTGTCGCCTTTGCCGGGAAGCTTGAGGATGCCACGCTTGACACCATACGCGAGGGCACGATGACCGGTGACCTTGCGGCGCTTGCAGAAGGGGAAGTGAGAAGCGTCACTAGCTGGGAGTTTATCGCCGCAATAGCGGAAAGACTAAAGAAATACTTAAGCAAATAAGAAACGGGGCTGTCTTAGCAAGACATGCACCTGTAAAATGAAAGTAGACACTCACAAAAGTGTGGGTGTCTACATTTTGATGTATACTGAAAGAGGGGGAAAGAAATGGGTAAGAAAGGTGTAGCGCATAGGAAATGGACAAAAGACGAAAAGCTGCATTTTGTAAAACTCCATCTAAACGAGCATATTTCAACAATGCAAATTGAGAGAGAATATGGTATAAGGAGCAGCCTGATTTCCGAATGGTGTCGACGCTACATAGAGGAGGGCGAAGATGCATTGGAGCCGCGCAGTGGGAATCGGTATGCTGCGCTGACTACGAGCAAGTCACTAAGTGAGCTGGATAAGTTACGGCTGATTGTGGCCAAACAGGAAGTCGAAATTGCAAGGTTAAAAAAAGGTTATTGGGTGGAAGGAGTTGGTGCAAACAAGGAATACGTTACTGGCAGAGGAAAGACTACGAAATCATCGAGGAACTGAGAGATAAATACCCGGTTCTGTTCCTATGCAGGATTATGGATATCAATAGGGCCGGATACTACAAATGGAAGGCTAGGCAGGGCCATCTGAATCGCTATGAACAGGACCGGCAGCTCTTAACGGAGCTGCTTAAAGAGGAACACAAAAAGCACAGTTCTCTTGGATATCACCGGCTAGCATACAACATACGAGTTAAAACTGGCTGGGTGTTTTCAGATAACCTTGCGCACAAGTGCTGTAAAGCAGCCGGAATTCGTTCTCAGGCACGGCGTTATCGCTACCGAAAACCGGGGGCAGAAAGCATAAAATTTGAGAATCTGGTACATGGAAACTGGAACGCCAGCAAACCGCTTCAAATTGTTGTATCTGATATGACCGTTCTTACCAACAAGAAGGGCCATTACGAATGGACCTTGCTGCTTGATACGTTTAACAATGAAATCATCGCTCATAGTGTATCTCTTAAGGTCGGCGATACAAAGCCATATTATCATTGTTTAGATATTCTGATGCAAAGAGTTGGAAAAATAGAGGAGCAGAGGGTAGTCTTCCACACCGACCAGGGATCCGTCTACTCCTCCAGAGCCTTTTGCCAAGCTCATATGAAGTATAACATAATTCGCTCTATGTCGCGAGGGGGCACCCCAACTGATAATCCAATCATCGAAGCTCTTAACGGTTGGATTAAAGAAGAGCTCTACTTGGATTACGACCTGAAAAACTCCGACGACGTTCCTGCTTTGCTCGATACTTATGTTGAGTTTTTCAATACCAGTCGTCCTGCTGCCGCTCTGGGCTATAAAAGCCCAGTCCGGTACAAGTCCGAACTGGGCTTTTAATGTGTCTACTTTTACTTGACAAGTGCACTCACCCAACGAGATGTCCCATTTCATTTTGTCCCCCAAGGCGGGTTGCCTTTTGGAAGGATTTTCTCCGGCGCTTCCTCTGAACCCTATTTTACCACCACGTTCTTCTCGCCCAGGATGGTTTTCA
>DUPK01000064.1 GCA_012838345.1 Clostridiales bacterium
CCACGCCGCAGGCAATGAACAGGTCGGTGCCGAACGGCGGCGTAACCGTGCCTATGCACATCCAGATAACGAACACCACGCCAAAGTGAACCGGGTCAATGCCGAGGGCCTTAACAGCCGGAGCAAGAATGGGTGTTAGAATAACTAGAGCCGGCGACACGGACATAAACATTCCGAGTATAAACATAAAAACGCTAAACAACAAGTAGAACATCAGCGGGGTGCTTGCTACGGAAATTATCTTGTTTCCTATTATGGTAGGAATGTTATTTCGGGTAAGTATCGTGGCAAAGGTGGCAGCACAGGTTATTATCATGAGAATTCCGCCCGAGGCCTTTGCCGCGCCCCAGAATATTTTTGGAATTTCCTTGAGCTTCAGCTCTTTGTATACAAACAGGCCGATGATAATTGCATAAACGACCGATACCGTCGCCGCCTCAGTAGGAGTGAAAAGGCCTGAGTATATTCCGCCGAGTATTATTACCGGCATGAGGAGCGCCCATATGGCATCAATAAAGCTTTTTCCGATTTCCCTCAGCGTATATTTACGTGTCCCCTTAATTCCACGCTTTTTACAGTATAGAACACAGTAAATACAGTAGCATAAAGCTATCATGATTCCCGGTACGATACCGGCTGAGAAAAGAGTGGTAACCGAGGTGCCCGACAGCACGCCGTAGAGCACCATAGGTATGCTGGGAGGAATAATCGCGCCCAGAGTGCCGCTCGAAGCGAGCAGGCATGCCGTCCAGGCCTTATCATACTTCTTTTCAACCATGGACGGTATCATGATGCCGGCTATCGCGGCGACGGTGGCGGGAGCCGAACCGGACAGCGCGCCGAAGAAGGCACAGGCTACGACGGCGACAACCGCAAGTCCGCCCGGGAGATAGCCTACCAGCGTTTCAAAGAAGTTTACAAGCCTCTTGCTTATACCGCCTCCGGACATAAGCGCACCGGAGAGGATGAAAAGCGGGATTGCCAACAGCGCAAAGGATTCATTTGCCGAAAAAAGTATTTGAGATATTACCTTCAGGTCACGCGGCTGGAAGAAATAAAA
Organism: Clostridiales bacterium; assembly: GCA_012838345.1. GTDB lineage: Bacteria > Bacillota > Clostridia > Oscillospirales > Oscillospiraceae > DUPK01. The sequence goes on from DUPK01000064.1 coordinate 1,061, forward strand.
GGTCGTTATCGAGGAGCCAAGAAGGGCGAAGATAATAGGCGCAGCCGTAAGTAACAGGAAGAAAAAGCAAATAATCAATATGGCTATCATAACTCACACCTCCTCGCCCTTTCTGCGTTTACTCTGGGAAACCGTACGCACCTGCTCGACTATTCCCACAATGCTCCAAAGCGTCATAAGCCCGAAGCCTATGAGCAGGGCGTAGTAATGGATATAAACCGGAATATTGAGCGATGGCGATACCATGCCCGCTCTTTTTACCGTGGGGATGAGCTTTGATGTTATTGATATTACTGCGGCGGAGAAAATCAAGGTAATCAGGTATTGCCATATCTCGTTGTAGATATGCTTATCCTTAGGCAGAAGAGAAACTAAGAAATCCATGCAGACATGCCCTCCGGTCCTGACGCAGACGGAGGAGCCAAACATGGTTGCCCAGATAAACGACGCCGTAGCCAGTTCCTCAAAGGCGCTGCTAAAAGGAAGCGGGGTAAAACGGCCGATAACCTGCAGGAATGTCATAAGCACAATGACAGTCAACAGGAAAATTAAAATGGTGTCCTCAATCTTTTTTATAATGTTTAAAATCTTGTTAAGCACCGCTTAACCTCCTTAACCAATTACCGGCTTGCCCTGCATGGCCCGGTCTGGATTAATCCGCCACCGGGCCATGCAGGAAGGAACAAAATGCTTTAGCCTCTGTTATCTTCGACGGCCTTAAGGAACTTCTCCAACAGTTCCTCGCCCACTACTTTTTTGTATTCGTTCTTAAGATTGTCGGTAACGACGGCCTGCTTAAACAGGTCAATATCGTCTTTCGTGCAGATGTAGACCTGCATGCCGGCTTCCTTCAGCTTATCAATAAGCTCTTCGTCATGAGAAGCAAGAATCTCGTTTGCATAGGCCGCTGCGTCCTTAATAACTTCCTCAAAGATGGCCTTGTCTTCATCGGACAGGCTTTCCCAGAGCTCGGAGTTGACGCCGATAAGGGCGGGGCTCCAGTTATAGTTTACAACGGTGAGATACTTCTGAACCTCGTAATACTTATTGTTGTAGATGGTGGAGAGAGCGTTTTCCTGGCCGTCGGCAGTGCCCTGCGACAGAGCGACATAGAGTTCACCTGCGGAGATGGCAACAGCGTTAAAGCCCATGGCCTCCATGCAGGCTATAGTGGTTGCAGATTGCGGTGTGCGCATCTTTATGCCTTTCGTATCGGCTGGGACGCGAATCTCTCGAATATTGTTGGTTATCTGGCGGAAACCGTTCTCAACATAGGCAATTGCGTGCATGCCCTTTTCCTCGAGGGTTAAGAGCATCTCCTTGGCCACATCGCTGTCACAGACTCTGGCGATATGCTCCCTGTCTTCATAGAGGAAGGGGAAGCTGAAGGCGGAGAATATGGGTGAGCACAGCGAAGCGGGGCTAACTCCCATATCAATCGACCCGGTATAAATCTGTTCCGTCATGGTCTTCTCATTGCCTTCGCTCAGCGAGGCGTTCGGATATACGTCGATTTTGTAGCGTCCGCCCGTGCGTTCATAGATGTCATCCGCAATTTTCTTAAGGGCGAGTGTCCATGCGTGCTCGGGAGCAGTGGGCGTCGATGCCCTGAGGACAGTCGTTTTAACGGGCTTTTCGGTCGCAGACGGGGTTCCCGTCTGGGCGGGGGTCTTCTCACCGCAGCCGGTGAAAAGTGCGCAGATTGTGAGTAAAAGCGCAAAAATGAGTGTCAGGGTCAGGATTCTCTTTTTCATTTTTTTAACCACCTTTCATAATTCTTTGTTGATGTTATATGAAGTTTAATTAGATGACCACAATCTCGTTGCTGCTGTTCATGAGCTTTTCATAGCCATTTTCGGTGATGAGGAAGGACTCCCCCCAGAAAATGCTCGTTTGAAGTTTCGGGGTTATTATGCTAGGATGAATGATAACCACCATTCCCGGCAGAAGCGGCCTCATATTCGACTCGTCGATGCGCTCCTCATTTAAATCTATCGCACAGATGTGCCCGCAGGGAAGCGAAAACACATAGCCGGATTTCTCGGTAAACTGCCTGATTCTTTTCGCTATGTTGCCTATGGGGTTTCCGGGTTTGAGCTCGCACAGGGCCTCGTCTATTGTTTCGAGAATGACTTTGTGCATGGTCCTGAAGTCCTCTGTCGGCTCGCCTATGCTAAGAGTTCTGACAAGTTGGGTCCAGTATCCGTTGTAACGGGGCGTTATCTCCATCGCAACGTTATCCCCCGGCTCAATCACCTTATCGAACATGGTGGCCGCGTGTATGCAGGGAAGCTTGTTGTCGTCAAAGCTGAACCTGCCCGAGGAGATGAGGGTAAAGTTGTACTCCCCTCCCTTTCTCTGTATCGCATACTCAAGCTCCGCCACGACCTGCTGCTCGGTCATTCCGGGTTTTATAGTCCGCTTGACCGCCTCGTAGCCCTCGTCGGCCAGACGGGCGCATTTTCTTATGGTTTCAACTTCCTCTTCGCTGTGGACGTTTCTTATCTCGAACAGGGGCTCAGTGACATCGACCCATTCAATCTGCGGGAAGCGCTCCTCAAGACGCAGCAGCCAGGAGGTGGGCAACAGCTCAAGGCAGGTTCCGACCTTTCCGGATTTAATTCCCATTTCTTCAAATATCGCGCATATTCCCTCAACCGCATCCGAAAAAATTCTGCAGTCTTTGATAAACGAGTTGTTTATAAACTCAAGCTGTGAAATAAACGAGGTTGCTATCGCAACAGGCTCCTTATCCGGGGCAAATACGGCAGTCAGCAAATAGTAATAGACTCTGTTATCCGTAAGATAGCGAAAGCACCCGTAGGAATTTGTGCCAACCGCTCCGTTGCCAACCATCAAGAGGCCGGAAAGGCCCTCTTTTTTCATCATCTCGTCCGCCGCTTTGAATCTGCGGTTTCTCTCTATAACGCTGAACATTTATTTACCACTCCTTATCACATTTTTAATTAGAAAACCAGCAAATCCTTGCTGCTTTCCATAAGGCATTCGCCTCCGTCGGGTGTGACAAGGTAGGTCTCTCCCCAGAAAATGCCCGTCTCGATTTCCGGTGTCAAAATCGTAGGATGCAGTATGACTGCCATGCCCTCCTGCAACACGACATCGCTTTCCGGGTCCACCCTTCCTTCGTTTAAGTCAATCGCGCATATGTGCCCGCAAGGCAGCTCCGGGACAAAGCCGGCTTCGGATATGTAATTCATCATGAACTTTATTACTTCACGCAAAGGGGCGCCCGGTTTAAGCAGCTTTCGCGTTTCCTCAATCGTTTCGCAAGCTATCTTATGCATGGTCACGAAATCTTCGCTGGGCTCGCCTATGCTTATCGTCCTTACCATCTGCGTCCAATAGCCCTGATACCGCGGCGTTATCTCAAAGGCTATGCTGTCGCCCGTCTGTATCTGCCTTGAAGGCAACGCTGCAAAGTGCAGGCAGCTTAGGCCGTTATTTTTAAACGAAAAGCGCCCGGAGCTCAGTAGAGTGAAGGTCTCCTCCGCTCCGTTCTTCTTCATCGCGTAGTCCAAAACCGCGGCCAACTCGTGCTCATAAACTCCGGGCTTAGCCGCTTCGCAAACCGCCGCGTAGCCGGCGTCTGCAATCTTAGCGCACTTGCGGTAGAGCTCAACCTCCTCTTCAGAGCGCGTCGCTCTTATTTCAAATATCTTTTCGGTTACGTCGACAAGCTCAAGCTTCGGGAATTCTTTTCTGATTTGCATATACCAACCCGAAGGAAGCATCTCAAACGAAACGCCCAGCCTTCCTTCCGTAACTCTCTTTTCCTTAAGAATCGATATGACGCCTGAGAGTATATTGTCGCCCAGTACGCGCACATCGGTATAGTTTCTCGAGTTGAGCGCCTTAAGGTGGGTGATTGTGCTGCAGCACACGGTCGGCTCCTGTCCGGGCAGGGCTACCATTGCCTGCATGTGATAGTACACGCGATTGTCAACAAAATAGCGGAAACAACCATACGCCCTGACTCCGACTGCTCCGTTGCCCACGATTAAAAGGGCCTTCAGTCCCTCCCTTCCAATCATCTCGTCCATTGCTTTTAGCCGTCTGTTTCTTTCAGCCAAGCTGTACACCAAACCACTTCCTTTATAATACTCTGCATATCCGTATCGCCCGTTTCTTAAGAAAGCCGGTCAACACAGCTATTGTGCAAAATCTACAATTTACTGGTAATATTTTATAGAAAACGTTGAGTGTGCTTTTCAATAGGCATATGGTATAATGGTAAAGACTTAAAAATAAACCGACTGGAAATCTAGACTGTCAGTCTAATTTTTCTTTATTCTATACCTTTGGTTTCCATATGTCTAGCGTAATTATTAACTATTTTTTTAATAAAAAATATGCAAGTTATACAAAACAAAGGAGGCCGCAAATGACTGTATCCGAAAAGCAACAAAAACGCAGAAAAGAAATCGCCATGGCCGTGAGAGAAATCATGCAAAAAACCAATTTTAATAATATTACGGTTGATGACATCTGCAACGCCACAGGCATAGCCAAGGGCACTTTTTACCACTACTTCAGCAGCAAGGACAGCCTATTAAACGAGATTACTTATCCGATAGACGATTTCTTCTCCAATTTTGAAGATGAACTGACGAAAGAACTGGACTTTAACGAGGCGATAAACCAGTATGCCGAGAATTACGCGACCTACGTTACAACAAGCGGGGTTGAAATGTGCAACACGGTAATACTGGCGATGATAAACACCTCCAACAAGCGCTTTATTTCGCATGACCGAACCGCCATAAACTTACTCTACAGAATTATCAGTAACGGCCAGGAGAGGGGCGAGGTAACGACGGAGTTTTCCGCAAAGCAGATTTGCGATATGTTCGTTGTTGTTTTGCGCGGATATATTCTCAATTGGTACGCCTGCGGCGGCAATTACGATTTGGTCGAGGCCATCACAACGCACCTGCGTCTTTTCGCTTCAGCCTTTTGCCTTGACAAAAACGGCGAGAAAACACCGGGCGCAAAAGGCTAAGGGCTTTGACTTCCCAGAAAGCGCAGTAACCCCGGCCATAACAGGATAAACAGTTTAAAATTAGCATGAGCCACAAAAAACGGGTCGTCTCCGTCTTGAGACAACCCGTTTGCTTTTTTCGGTGTGCTTCCGAAAGCAGCATTTCTCGATTTAGCTTTTAAGTGGGTACTTTATCGGCTACTCAATAAATTAAGGCTCTATGTCAAGAGTTGGGGTAGAGCCAGAAGAAAGCAACCTTAAAGAGGGTTGGGCTGCGGCCCAACCCTCTTTGAGGTTGGAGCTAAGCAGCAGCACAGTGGAGTATTCTGTTTCTGAAGCGAGAGAAATTGCGGACACCAAAACATACGCGTTTAAGTACCTTA